>CAJZLM010000001.1:0-19806 GCA_916050595.1 Streptococcus mitis
AAAGTAATGAGTATGTATACAGATCCAGATCACATTCGTGTCGAGGATCCAGGTAAGATTGAAGGAAATATGGTTTTCCATTATCTAGATGTTTTTGGTCGTCCAGAAGATGCTCAAGAAATTGCTGAAATGAAAGAACATTATCAACGAGGTGGTCTTGGTGATGTGAAAACCAAACGTTATTTACTTGAAATATTAGAACGTGAACTTGGTCCTATTCGTGAGCGCCGTATTGAATTTGCTAAGGATATGGGAGAAGTTTATAATATGCTTCAAAAAGGTAGTGAAAGAGCGCGTGAAGTTGCAGGTCAAACCCTATCTGAGGTTAAAGGAGCAATGGAACTTCATTACTTTAACTAAGTTTATTTTTACAAGAAACTATCATTTCTATCAGAAAGAAAGGATAGTTTTTTATTTACCCCTGTAACATTTGACAAATTTTTATAGAATGGTATGATAGATACAATATAAAAAGAGTCAAGCTCAAAAAGAAAGAAAAGAGGAAACTTCGAATGTCTAATTGGGACACTAAATTTTTGAAAAAAGGTTTTACCTTTGATGATGTATTGCTTATTCCAGCTGAAAGTCATGTGTTGCCTAACGATGCAGATTTAACAACTAAATTGGCAGATAATTTGACTTTAAATATCCCAATTATTACCGCTGCCATGGACACAGTAACAGAGAGTCAAATGGCTATTGCTATTGCTCGTGCAGGTGGTCTCGGAGTTATCCATAAAAACATGTCAATTGCTCAACAAGCAGACGAGGTTCGCAAGGTAAAACGTTCTGAAAATGGAGTTATTATTGATCCATTCTTCTTGACGCCTGAACATACAATTGCTGAAGCAGATGAGCTTATGGGTCGTTATCGCATCAGTGGTGTTCCAGTTGTTGAAACACTTGAAAATCGTAAATTGGTTGGTATTTTGACAAACCGAGATCTTCGTTTTATTTCAGACTATAACCAACCAATCTCAAATCATATGACCAGTGAAAATCTTGTTACTGCTCCTGTGGGTACAGATCTTGCAACAGCTGAGAGCATTCTTCAAGAACACCGTATTGAAAAACTTCCTTTGGTAGATGAAGAAGGTCGTCTTTCTGGTTTGATTACTATCAAAGATATTGAAAAAGTTATTGAGTTTCCAAATGCGGCTAAAGATGAGTTTGGTCGTCTTCTAGTTGCAGGTGCAGTAGGTGTTACTTCAGATACATTTGAACGTGCAGAGGCTCTTTTTGAAGCAGGAGCGGATGCGATTGTTATTGATACTGCACATGGTCATTCTGCAGGTGTCTTGCGTAAAATTGCTGAGATTCGCGCTCACTTCCCAGATCGTACTTTGATTGCTGGAAATATTGCTACTGCTGAGGGAGCGCGCGCACTTTACGAAGCAGGTGTAGACGTTGTCAAGGTTGGTATTGGACCAGGTTCTATCTGTACTACTCGTGTAATTGCAGGTGTTGGTGTTCCACAAGTAACAGCTATCTATGATGCTGCAGCTGTTGCGCGTGAATATGGTAAAACGATTATTGCTGACGGTGGAATCAAGTATTCTGGAGATATTGTAAAAGCCCTTGCTGCAGGTGGAAATGCAGTTATGCTTGGATCAATGTTTGCTGGAACAGACGAAGCACCAGGTGAAACTGAAATCTTCCAAGGACGTAAATTCAAGACTTACCGTGGTATGGGATCAATCGCAGCAATGAAGAAAGGTTCAAGCGATCGTTACTTCCAAGGTTCTGTCAATGAAGCAAATAAACTTGTTCCAGAAGGAATTGAAGGTCGTGTTGCTTATAAAGGAGCGGCAGCTGATATCGTCTTCCAAATGATTGGTGGTATCCGCTCTGGTATGGGTTACTGTGGTGCAGCTAACCTTAAAGAACTACACGATAATGCTCAATTTATTGAAATGTCTGGTGCTGGTTTGAAAGAAAGCCATCCTCATGATGTACAAATTACTAATGAGGCACCAAATTATTCTATGTAAAAAACAATGAAAAGAACTCCCGTGAAAACAGGAGTTCTTTTACGATGTTGTCAATTTTGATTTACAGTAACTTTACCATCCTGAATAGTAAAGATACTTAGATTTTTTGGCAGATTTTGAAGATGATCTAAGCTTGTTGTTGTGATAAAGGTTTGGATTGAATGAGAAATTGTTTCTAATAATTTTAGTTGTCTAGTGTTGTCAAGTTCGCTCATAACATCGTCAAGCAGTAATATCGGAGATTCTGTAGTAATGCTTTCCATTAATTCGATTTCTGCTAATTTTATCGAGAGGACGAGACTACGATGTTGACCTTGACTTCCAAAATTAGCATCCATCCCATTTATATAAAAAGAAATGTCATCTCGATGAGGCCCAACACCAGTATTCTTTTTAAATAAATCTCTGGACCTACTTTTTTCTAAAGCAATTTTGAAAGATTCTGATAAGTCTTCTTTGTCAGTTGTCTTGACAGAAGATTGATAGGAGATTGACAACTCTTCAATCTGATTAGAAAGCTCAAAATGTTTCTTACGGCCAAAATATTCTAGTTTTTTTATGAAATCTAAGCGGTGATTCATTACACGACATCCATAATCGACTAGCTGATCATCTAGTACTGAAAGGAAGGTTTCATCTATTGTTTGAGTTGATTTTAGATAGGTATTTCTTTGTTTTAGGATATGATTATAATTGGTTAAATCTGATAAATAGATTGGCTTGATTTGTCCAAGTTCCATATCAATGAATTTTCGTCGAACTGAAGGTGCTCCTTTAATTAGTTGTAAATCTTCAGGAGCAAATAAGACAACATTCATGTGTCCTACATAATCTGAAAGGCGTGCCTGTTTTAAGTGATTAACTTTTGTCACACGCCCTTTTTGTGTTAGTTCGATTTCGAGAGGAATAGATCCAGTTTTTTTCTGAACAAGACCTGAAAGATGAAGCTGTTCTTCATCAAAATGAATGAGATTTTTATCTGTTCGAGTTCGATGACTGCGTGTTAAGGCTAAAAAATAGATAGCCTCTAACATATTTGTTTTTCCTTGTGCATTGCGTCCTAAAAAGACATTTAATTTAGGATTAAAGTCTATTTTCGTCTCTTTGTAGTTACGAAAAGTTTTGAGAGATAGGTGTTGTAGCCACATGATTATCTACCAGGGAATCGTGGAGCTTGTTTGCTTTTTGGTGATGAAGTAGGTTTAGAGTTGTCTTTCTTTACTCTCTTATTCATCTCCTTAACAAGCTTAGCGATTCGTTCTTTTTCAACTTTATCAGCTTGGTATTCCTCTTGCTCATCAGACGTAGGTTGTGTCAACAAGATGTCAATATTCATGTCAGGGATGTCAACTTTATCACCAATACGAAGTTTTTTACCACGACGACTCTCTAATTCCCCATTAAAGTAAACAGAATGTTCAGAGAGAAATGATTTGATAGCTCCTCCGCTATGTGTAATTCCAAGTTCTTTGAGTAGTGCTTGGAGGGTAATAGATTCTTCAAATAATTTGTATTCCATAATTCACCTCAATCTTTGGTATTATACCATATTTTCCTAAAAATAGTGAGAGAAACAGGGAGAAATGTAAGCGATTTTTATTTCAAAAGTGTTACAGAGAACAAGAAAATTTCAGGTTTTCGTGATATAATAGAAGTCTGTATATAAGGAGGTAAATCATGGAGTTAGTGCATGGAATTTCAACACATTTTATCCAATCAAAGAAGTTTAAAACGAACAAAATCGCCGTGCGTTTTACCGCTCCATTATCCCTTGATACGATTGCAGGTCGCATGTTGAGTGCGAGTATGCTAGAGACTGCTAATCAGCTGTATCCCACTTCTCAAAATTTGAGAAGACATTTGGCCAGTCTATACGGTACAGATATGTCAACCAATTGTTTTAGAAGAGGGCAAAGTCATATTGTAGAATTGACATTTACCTATGTTCGTGATGAGTTTTTAAGTAGGAAAAATGTGCTAACTTCTCAGGTTTTGGAACTAGTAAAAGAAACTCTTTTTTCCCCCGTCGTAGTTGATAATGGGTTTGATTCGGCCTTATTTGAAATTGAGAAAAAACAATTGCTAGCAAGTTTAGCAGCTGATATGGATGATTCTTTTTATTTTGCACATAAAGAATTAGATAAATTATTTTTTCATGATGAACGTCTCCAATTGGAATACAGTGATTTACGAAATCGTATTTTAGCTGAAACTCCACAAAGTTCTTATTCTTGTTTCCAAGAATTTTTGGCCAATGATCGAATAGATTTCTTTTTCCTAGGTGATTTTAATGAGGTTGAAATTCAAAATGTATTAGAATCATTTGGTTTTAAAGGTCGAGAAGGAGATGTGAAGGTTCAGTATTGTCAACCTTATTCCAATATCCTTCAGGAAGGTATGGTTCGGAAAAATGTGGGACAATCCATTTTGGAATTAGGTTATCATTGCCCTTCTGAATATGGTGATGAGCAACATTTACCCATGATTGTAATGAATGGTTTACTTGGTGGATTTGCTCACTCTAAACTATTTACAAATGTCCGTGAAAATGCTGGATTGGCTTATACTATTTCAAGTCAGCTCGATTTATTTAGTGGATTCTTGAGGATGTATGCTGGCATTGATCGAGAAAATCGGAATCAGGCTCGAAAAATGATGAATAATCAACTGCTTGATTTAAAAAAAGGTTATTTTACAGAACTTGAGCTAGAGCAGACCAAGGAAATGATTCGTCGATTTTTGTTGCTTTCTCAAGATAATCAAGGTTCATTGATTGAACGTGCTTATCAAAATGCCTTACTTGGAAAATCTTCAGCAGACTTTAAAGGTTGGATTGCAAAACTCGAGCAAGTTGACAAAGATGATATTTGTAGAGCAGCTAATAATGTGAAACTACAGGCGATTTACTTTATGGAAGGAATAGAATGACAAAGGTTGTTTTTGAAGAAAAATACTATCCAGCTGTAAAAGAAATGGTTTATCGAACTCGTTTGTCAAATGGCTTGACAGTTGCTCTTTTGCCTAAAAAGGAATTTAAAGAGGTTTACGGGAGTGTAACTGTACAATTTGGTTCGGTAGATACGCTTGTCACAGAAGTTGACGGAGATGTAAAAGAATATCCTGCGGGAATTGCTCATTTTCTTGAACATAAATTATTTGAGAGAGAAGATTCTAGCGATTTGATGTCAGCTTTTACGAGTCTAGGTGCGGATAGCAATGCCTTTACAAGTTTTACAAAAACAAACTATCTTTTTTCAGCAACGGCTCATCTCTTAGAGAATGTAGATTTACTTGATGAATTGGTGACATCAGCACATTTTACTGAAGATTCCATTTTAAGAGAGCAGGATATTATTCAGCAAGAACGAGAAATGTATCAAGATGATCCAGATTCGTGTTTATTCTTTTCAACTTTAGCGAATTTGTATCCTGGTACACCTTTAGCAACTGATATAGTTGGAAGTGAGGAGTCCATTTCCCAAATTAATCTAACTAATTTGCAAGAAAATTTCACAAGGTTTTACAAACCTGTAAACATGTCTCTGTTTTTAGTTGGCAATTTTGATGTGGATCAAGTACAGGACTATTTTGAAAGAAAAGAACTGGAAGAGTTAGATGTTCAGGAAGTAGCAAGAGAAAAGTTTGTTTTACAAGCTGTAAAGCAAACAGACAGTATGAGAATGGAAGTGTCTTCTCCTAAACTAGCGATTGGGATTAGAGGTAATCGAGAAGTTGATGAGGCGGATTGCTATCGACATCATATTTTATTAAAATTATTGTTTGCAATGATGTTTGGTTGGACTTCGGATCGTTTTCAAAAATTATATGAATCAGGTAAAATTGATGCGTCCTTATCTCTGGAAGTTGAAGTAACAAGTCGCTTTCATTTTGTTATGTTGACAATGGATACGAAAGTGCCAGTTGCTTTATCTCATCAGTTTAGGAAGGCCATTCGTAATTTTACAAAGGATTTAGATATTACAGAGGATCATTTAGATATAATCAAAAGAGAGATGTTTGGAGAATTTTTCAGTAGCATGAACTCTCTTGAATTTATTGCAACGCAGTATGATGTTTTTGGACAAGGTGAGACAATCTTTGATTTGCCGAAAATTTTACAGGAAATTACTTTAGAGGATGTCCTTGAAGCAGGGCATCACTTAATAGATGAAGGGGATATAGTTGATTTTACAATATTCCCATCGTAGTAACCTATCATAATAGACACTAGAAAGAAGGGATGACAAGTATGAGGAAAAAAACAATTGGTGAGGTTTTACGTTTAGCTAGAACCAACCAAGGGTTGACTTTAGAAGAATTACACAAAAAAACAGAAATTCAGTTGGATATGTTGGAAGCTATGGAAGCTAATGATTTTGATCAACTTCCTAGTCCATTTTATACTCGTTCTTTTTTGAGAAAGTATGCGTGGGCAGTTGAACTTGATGAGCGAATTATCTTGAATGCTTATGATTCTGGGAGCATGATTACTTATGAGGAAGTAGATGTTGATGAAGACGAGTTGACAGGTAGGAGACGTTCAAGTAAGAAAAATAAGGCATCATTTTTACCTTTATTTTATTTTATACTTTTTGCACTATCGATTGTCATTTTTGTGACTTATTATGTTTGGAATTATCTCCAGACTCAACCGGAGCGTTCGTCTGCGTCTAGTTATAGTGTAGTCCAAGCAATAAGTTCGACTAGTTCTGTAACTCCATCTTCAAGCAGTAGCTCATCTAGTAGTTCTTCAAATATAGAACCTGCTATAAGTGTATCAGGTGAAGGAAATCGAGTAGAAGTTGCTTATAAAACGAGCAAGGAAACTGCAAAATTGCAATTATCAGTGTCAGATGCTAGAAGTTGGGTTAGTGTTTCAGAAAGTGAGCTTGAGGGTGGTGTGACCTTATCACCGGATAATAAAAGTGCGGAAACAAGCGTTTCAACTAAAAATCCTGTGACAATTACTTTAGGTGTTGTCAAAGGTGTTGCTTTAACAGTAGATAATCAGACTGTTGATTTATCGAAATTAACAGCTCAGACTGGAAAAATCACTGTAACCTTTACTAAAAATTAAGGAAAAACGAATGAAAAAAGAACAAATTCCAAATATCTTAACAATAGGTCGAATTCTCTTTATACCTATTTTTATCTTTATTTTAACAGTAGGAAATTCGATAGAGAGTCATATGGTAGCAGCTATTATCTTTGCTATTGCCAGTATTACAGACTATTTAGATGGATATTTAGCTCGTAAATGGAATGTGGTTAGTAATTTTGGTAAATTTGCAGATCCTATGGCGGATAAGCTACTAGTTATGTCGGCTTTTATTATGCTGATTGAGTTAGGAATGGCTCCAGCTTGGATTGTTGCAGTGATTATCTGTCGTGAGTTGGCTGTGACAGGTTTAAGACTTTTATTAGTTGAAACTGGTGGAACAGTTTTAGCAGCAGCAATGCCTGGAAAAATTAAAACTTTTAGTCAGATGTTTGCCATTATTTTCTTGCTATTACATTGGACTTTGCTTGGTCAAGTTCTACTTTATGTAGCCTTGTTTTTCACTATCTACTCTGGCTATGATTATTTCAAGGGTAGTGCCTATGTATTTAAAGGGACATTTGGTTCGAAATGAAATCAGTAATTGATGTAAAAAATCTTTCTTTTCGCTATAAGGAAAGTCAGGAATATTACGATGTGAAGGATATTACGTTTCACGTGAAACGTGGAGAATGGCTTTCGATTGTAGGGCATAATGGTAGTGGTAAATCAACGACGGTTCGCTTAATTGATGGCTTACTGGAAGCAGAATCCGGAGAGATTGTAATTGATGGCCAACGGCTGACTGAGGAAAATGTTTGGAATATACGTCGTCAAATCGGTATGGTTTTTCAAAATCCAGACAATCAATTTGTTGGAGCGACTGTTGAAGATGATGTTGCCTTTGGTTTGGAAAATCAGGGACTTTCTCGTCAAGAAATGAAAAAGAGAGTGGAAGAAGCTCTGGATTTGGTTGGCATGTTGGACTTTAAAAAGAGAGAGCCAGCGCGTCTATCAGGTGGCCAAAAGCAACGTGTAGCCATTGCAGGTGTTGTAGCCCTAAGACCAGCTATTTTAATCTTAGATGAAGCAACGAGTATGTTGGATCCTGAGGGGCGTAGAGAACTGATTGAGACAGTAAAAGGAATTCGAAAAGACTATGATATGACGGTCATTTCCATTACACATGATTTGGAAGAAGTTGCCATGAGTGATCGTGTATTGGTCATGAAAAAAGGGGAAATTGAATCAACCAGTAGCCCAAGAGAACTTTTCTCTCGTAATGATTTAGATCAAATTGGATTAGACGATCCTTTTGCCAATCAATTAAAACATTCTTTGAATCAGAATGGCTATGATTTGCCTGAAAATTATTTGACAGAAAGTGAGCTAGAGGATAAACTATGGGAATTGCTCTAGAAAATGTGAGTTTTACGTATCAAGAAGGGACTCCCTTAGCTTCAACAGCTTTGTCAGATGTTTCTTTGACGATTGAAGATGGTTCTTATACGGCCTTAATTGGCCACACAGGTAGTGGTAAATCAACTATTTTACAACTATTAGATGGTTTATTGGTGCCAAGCCAAGGGAGTGTGCGGGTTTTTGATACCTTAATCACCTCGACTTCTAAAAATAAAGATATTCGTCAAATTAGAAAACAGGTTGGCTTGGTATTTCAGTTTGCTGAAAATCAGATTTTTGAAGAAACGGTTTTGAAGGATGTTGCTTTTGGACCGCAAAATTTTGGAGTTTCTGAAGAAGATGCGGAGCAGATTGCGCGTGAGAAACTGGCTCTGGTTGGAATTGATGAATCACTTTTTGATCGCAGTCCGTTTGAGCTATCAGGTGGACAAATGAGACGTGTGGCCATTGCAGGCATACTTGCCATGGAACCAGCCATATTAGTCTTAGATGAGCCCACAGCAGGCCTAGATCCCCTGGGAAGAAAAGAGCTGATGAATTTGTTCAAAAAACTCCACCAGTCAGGGATGACCATTGTCTTGGTAACGCATTTGATGGATGATGTTGCTGAATATGCAAATCAAGTCTATGTGATGGAAAAGGGACGTTTAGTTAAGGGTGGTAAACCAAGTGATGTCTTTCAAGATGTTGTCTTTATGGAAGAAGTGCAGTTGGGAGTACCTAAAATTACATCCTTTTGTAAACGATTGGCTGATAGAGGCGTGTCATTTAAACGATTACCGATTAAGATAGAGGAGTTCAAGGAGTCGCTAAATGGATAGTATGATTTTGGGGCGTTATATCCCAGGGGATTCGATAGTTCACCGATTGGATCCACGCAGCAAATTACTGGCTATGATGCTACTGATTTTGATCGTTTTTTGGGCTAATAATCCCTTGACGAATCTAATTCTTTTTATAGCGACAGGGATATTTATTGCTTTGTCAGGAGTATCTCTTTCATTTTTTATTCAGGGCTTGAAGTCTATGTTTTTCTTGATTGCCTTCACAACTATTTTTCAACTGTTTTTCATTTCTAATGGGAATGTTTTATTTGAGTTTTCGTTTGTGAGAATCACGGATTATGCTTTGCAACAAGCTGGAATTATCTTTTGTCGCTTTGTATTGATTATTTTCTTTTCAACTTTGTTAACCTTAACGACCATGCCCTTAAGTTTGGCATCAGCTGTCGAAGCTTTGTTAGCGCCTTTAAAGCGTGTGAAAGTTCCAGTTCATGAAATTGGATTGATGCTGTCCATGAGTCTACGTTTTGTTCCGACCTTGATGGATGATACGACGCGGATTATGAATGCACAGAAAGCGCGTGGAGTGGATTTTGGTGAAGGAAGCATTGTTCAAAAAGTAAAGGCGATGATTCCCATTTTGATTCCTCTTTTTGCAACAAGTTTAAAACGTGCGGATTCCTTGGCTATCGCTATGGAAGCGCGTGGGTATCAGGGTGGAAAAGGCAGAAGTCAATATCGACAACTGAAATGGACTCTAAAGGATACGCTGGCCATTCTTGTTATTCTCGTACTGGGTTGTTGCTTATTTTTCTTAAAATCTTAGTAGCTTTCAGGAATTGATAAAAAGTTACTGTAACAGTTTTTGATATAAAGGTAGGGATATGAACCGTTTTAAAAAATCAAAATATGTCATTATTGTTTTTGTCACTGTTCTGCTTGTGTCAGCTCTCTTAGCGACGACTTATTCAAGTACAATTGTGACAAGATTAGGAGATGGAATCTCAGTGGTTGATAGGGTTGTGCAAAAACCTTTTCAGTGGTTTGATTCTGTCAAATCAGATTTGGCTCATTTGACACGAACATATAATGAAAATGAAAGTTTGAAGAAACAGATTTACCAATTAGAAGTTAAATCAAATGAGGCGGAAAGTTTAAAGACGGAAAATGAACAACTGCGCCAATTGCTTGATATGAAGTCTAAATTACAAGCCACAAAGACTTTAGCAGCAGATGTTATTATGCGTTCTCCGGTATCTTGGAAACAGGAATTGACCTTGGATGCAGGTAAATCAAAAGGAGCTTCTGAGAACATGTTAGCCATTGCAAATGGTGGCTTGATTGGGAGTGTTTCAAAAGTAGAGGATAACTCTACTATGGTCAACCTTCTGACAAATACGGAAAATGCTGATAAGATTTCTGTTAAAATTCAACATGGTTCTACAACAATTTATGGGATTATTGTTGGCTATGACAAGGAAAATGACGTTCTTAAAATTAGCCAATTAAATAGTAATAGCGATATTAGTGCAGGCGATAAGGTGACAACGGGTGGATTAGGAAACTTTAATGTTGCTGATATTCCTGTTGGTGAAGTGGTTGCCACAACGCACAGTACGGACTACTTGACACGAGAAGTAACTGTTAAATTAAGTGCAGATACTCATAATGTGGATGTGATAGAATTAGTGGGGAATTCATAATGAGACAGTTGAAGCGGGTTGGAGTGTTTTTATTGCTTCCTTTCTTTGTTCTAATTGACGCCCATATTAGCCAGCTTCTGGGCTCATTTTTCCCCCATGTACAGTTAGCCAGTCATTTTCTATTTTTGTTTCTCTTATTTGAGACGATTGAAGTATCAGAGTATTTCTATTTAGCTTATTGTTTTGTAGTGGGTTTGGTTTATGACATTTACTTTTTCCACTTGATCGGGATTGCGACTTTGTTGTTCGTCTTGTTGGGAGTATTTCTCCATAAATTTAATAGTGTTATTTTATTGAATCGTTGGACGAGAATGTTGGCAATTATTGTCATGACTTTTCTATTTGAGATGGGAGCTTATATACTTGCATTAGTGGTAGGTTTAACTGTGGATAGTATGTCTTTATTTATAGTCTATAGTTTAGTACCATCAATGATTTTGAATCTTATATGGATGATTATCTTTCAGTTTATTTTTGAAAAATTTTACCTATAAGAAAGAAATAAAAATGTAACAAAGGCGTAATATTCATTAGGCCTTTTTTTGGTATACTAGTAATGTCTTTAAAAGAAGGAGTATCTACGAAATATGAAGAAAAGAATCTTAGCGTCACTTTTACTAAGTACAGTAATGGTTTCTCAAGCAGCTGTTTTAACAACTGCGCATGCAGAAACTACTGATGACAAAATTGCTGCTCAAGATAATAAAATTAGTAACTTAACAGCACAACAACAAGAAGCCCAAAAACAAGTTGATCAAGTTCAGGAGCAAGTATCTGCTATTCAAACAGAGCAATCAAACTTGCAATCTGAAAATGATAGACTACAAGCAGAATCTAAAAAGCTTGAGGGTGAAATTACAGAACTTTCTAAGAATATTGTATCTCGCAATGATTCATTGCAAAAACAAGCTCGTAGTGCTCAAACAAATGGCGCTGCAACAAATTACATTAATACAATTGTAAACTCAAAATCAATTACAGAAGCTATTTCACGTGTTGCTGCAATGAGTGAAATCGTATCTGCAAACAACAAAATGTTGGAACAACAAAAAGCAGATAAAAAAGCTATTTCTGAAAAACAAGTAGCAAACAATGATGCAATTAATACAGTTATTGCCAATCAGCAAAAACTAGCTGATGATGCTCAAACATTAACTACAAAACAAGCAGAATTGAAAGCTGCAGAATTGAATCTTGCTGCTGAAAAGGCTACAGCAGAGGATGAAAAAGCAAGTTTACTTGAGAAAAAAGCTGCAGCGGAAGCAGAAGCTAAAGCAGCTGCAGAAGCAGAAGCTGCTTATAAAGCTAAACAAGCAAGTCAACAACAAACAGTTGTTTCTTCTGGGAATACAACTTTCACAGCAGAAGTTCAAGCAGTATCTACTACCTCTTCATCTGAATCATCTTCAAGTAGTGCTTCAACAGAATCAACAAGCTACACTCCTGCACCAGTAAAACATCGTCCAACATACAGTACCAACGCTTCAAGTTATCCAACTGGTGAGTGTACATGGGGAGCTAAAACATTGGCACCTTGGGCTGGAGATTACTGGGGTAATGGAGCACAGTGGGCTACAAGTGCAGCCGCTGCAGGATTCCGTACAGGTTCAACACCTCAAGTTGGTGCCATTGCATGTTGGAATGATGGTGGATATGGACACGTAGCCGTGGTTACAGCTGTTTCATCATCAACAAGTATCCAAGTATCTGAATCAAACTATGGTGGAAACCGTACAATCGGAAATAAACGTGGATGGTTCAATCCTACTACGACTTCAGAAGGTTTTGTAACATATATCTATCCAAACTAATGAATGAAACGAAGAGGCTCGATTTGAGTCTCTTTTATGATTTATATTTATATAGTTAACTTACTTTAAAAATCTACTAAAATCGCTTGAAAATATTGAAAAAGTATGGTAAAATGAAACTTGTCGTGTGAACGATAATACTCATTCTTGATGAATTGTGAAACAGTTGCCCTTGGGTCGTTTTGCGAGTTGAAGTCAAGAAGAGGAAAAAAACAAAAAGGAGAAATACTCATGGCAGTAATTTCAATGAAACAACTTCTTGAGGCTGGTGTACACTTTGGTCACCAAACTCGTCGCTGGAACCCTAAGATGGCTAAGTACATCTTCACTGAGCGTAACGGAATCCACGTTATCGACTTGCAACAAACTGTAAAATACGCTGACCAAGCATACGACTTCATGCGTGATGCAGCAGCTAACGATGCAGTTGTATTGTTTGTTGGTACTAAGAAACAAGCAGCTGATGCAGTTGCTGAAGAAGCAGTACGTTCAGGTCAATACTTCATCAACCACCGTTGGTTGGGTGGAACTCTTACAAACTGGGGAACAATCCAAAAACGTATCGCTCGTTTGAAAGAAATCAAACGTATGGAAGAAGATGGAACTTTTGAAGTTCTTCCTAAGAAAGAAGTTGCACTTCTTAACAAACAACGTGCACGTCTTGAAAAATTCTTGGGTGGTATCGAAGATATGCCTCGTATCCCAGATGTAATGTACGTAGTTGACCCACACAAAGAGCAAATCGCTGTTAAAGAAGCTAAAAAATTGGGAATCCCGGTTGTAGCGATGGTTGACACAAATACTGATCCAGATGATATTGATGTAATCATCCCAGCTAACGATGATGCTATCCGCGCTGTTAAATTGATCACAGCTAAATTGGCTGACGCTATCATTGAAGGACGTCAAGGTGAAGATGCAGCAGCAGTTGAAGCAGAATTTGCAGCTTCAGAAGCTCAAGCAGATTCAATCGAAGAAATCGTTGAAGTTGTAGAAGGCGACAACGCTTAATTCATATAAATAGTAATTACCTAGGAGGGCGGGGCTTAGCCCGGCTCTCCTATTTTTAAAAAATATAGGAGAATCAAAATGGCAGAAATTACAGCTAAACTTGTAAAAGAGTTGCGTGAAAAATCTGGTGCCGGAGTTATGGACGCTAAAAAAGCGCTTGTAGAAACAGACGGTGATATCGAAAAAGCGATTGAATTGCTTCGTGAAAAAGGTATGGCTAAGGCAGCTAAGAAAGCTGACCGTGTTGCTGCAGAAGGTTTGACTGGTGTTTATGTTAACGGTAATGTTGCAGCAGTTATTGAAGTAAACGCTGAAACTGACTTCGTTGCGAAAAATGCTCAATTCGTTGAATTGGTAAATACTACAGCTAAAGTTATTGCTGAAGGAAAACCTGCTAACAATGAAGAAGCTCTTGCTTTGACAATGCCTTCAGGTGAAACTCTTGAATCTGCATACGTATCTGCAACAGCAACTATCGGAGAAAAAATCTCATTCCGTCGCTTTGCATTGATTGAAAAAACAGACGCACAACACTTTGGAGCTTACCAACATAACGGTGGACGTATCGGTGTTATTTCAGTTGTTGAAGGTGGAGACGAAGCTCTTGCTAAACAAATCTCAATGCATATCGCAGCGATGAAACCAACAGTTCTTTCTTACAAAGAATTGGATGAGCAATTCGTTAAAGATGAGTTGGCACAATTGAACCACGTAATCGACCAAGACAACGAAAGCCGTGCAATGGTTAACAAACCAGCTCTTCCACACTTGAAGTATGGATCAAAATCTCAATTGACTGATGAAGTGATTGCTCAAGCTGAAGCTGACATCAAAGCTGAGTTGGCTGCAGAAGGCAAACCAGAAAAAATCTGGGACAAAATCATCCCAGGTAAAATGGATCGCTTCATGCTTGACAACACTAAAGTTGACCAAGCTTACACACTTCTTGCACAAGTTTACATCATGGATGACAGCAAGACAGTTGAAGCATACCTTGAATCAGTTAACGCTTCAGTAGTTGAGTTCGCTCGCTTTGAAGTTGGTGAAGGTATCGAAAAAGCTGCAAACGACTTCGAAGCTGAAGTTGCAGCTACAATGGCAGCAGCCTTGAATAACTAATAATAAAAAGGAAGCATTTTAGCTTCCTTTTTCTATGTAGTAGATTCCTATAGGAAGAGCCTTCTACTTTTCAAGATATAAACAAAAAGCCCTATAATAAGGGCTAAGTGTATTTAGGAGACTACACTTCAAATTCATAGAGTGCTGTAGAGAGATAACGTTCACCGTTATCTGGTGCTAGAGCAAGAACTTTTTTACCTGTACCTAATTTCTTGGCAACTTCGATGGCTCCGTAGATAGCTGCAGCTGAAGAAATACCAACAAGGAATCCTTCTTTTCCACCAATCTCACGGCCGAGTGCTAGTGCATCGTCTGATGTTACACGAACAATACCATCATAGGCATTTGTATCAAGTGTATCAGGAATAAATCCAGCTGAGATACCTTGAATTTTGTGTGGTCCAGGTTTTTCACCAGATAGAATAGCAGATTCGTCTGCCTCTACTGCAAAAACTTGAATGTTAGAATTTGCTGATTTGAGTGCATGAGAAACACCAGAAATCGTTCCACCAGTACCGACTCCAGCAACAAAGGCATCTAGTCCATCTTTACCGAAAGCAGCTAGTATTTCAGCTCCTGTTGTTCTTTCGTGTACTTCTGGATTAGCTGGATTGTCAAATTGAAGAGGAAGGAAACCATCACGTTCAGCAGCGATTTCTTGAGCCTTAGCAATAGCGCCTTTCATTCCCTCACTACCAGGAGTTAGGACGAGTTCAGCGCCATAAGCTTGGATAATCTTACGTCGTTCTACACTCATAGTTTCAGGCATAACGATGACAACTTTATATCCTTTAGCAGCACCTACCCATGAAAGTCCAATACCAGTGTTTCCACTTGTTGCTTCAACAATAGTAGAACCAGGTTTCAGAATACCGTCTTGTTCAGCTTTTTCAATCATGCTAAGAGCAATACGGTCTTTTACAGAAGAACCAGGGTTAAATGCTTCAAGTTTTACATAGACATCTGCAGCACCTTCTGGCACAATATTGTTGAGTTTAACGATCGGAGTTTGACCGATTAATTCAGTAATGTTGTTATAAATAGACATATGAATACCTCTTTGTATAAGATATTTCTAGTATAACGCTATCTATACCATTTGTAAAATATAGAAATCCTATCGAAGTGATAGGATTTTTTTATATCAAAGGTCTAAGCCATTAATTTTTAAGCGATTGTGATAGGCTAATTCTAGTAAATATGTATAAAGTGGAACGATATCCGTTTTCTTAGGAAATTCAAATTTATGAGAACTAAAATGTTCATTATGTGCTTTTAGAAAGACATTTTCTAAATAAGTAATAGTAATTTCACTATCATCTATACCTGCTCCTGCAGTTTCCATTTCAACGTTAACAATGTTCATCAAAAAGATTGATTTAATAGACATCTTACGACCAGTAGCGCCTTGTTTATCTGTAAAGATAATACGGATATTTGTAAATATAATTGAGTCACGAATCAGTTTATATCCACTTTGAATTTCTTCATTTTCTAGTAGATATTGTCCATATTCTTTGATAAGAGTTTCTTTGTTTTGCTCGCTAAAATTACCAGCGAGTCCTTGAATGAATTTACCAAATGCCATATTTTCTCCTTTGTTTACACTAAGTTTACAGGAACTTCAACTTCTCGTAAACCTTGATCAGTTAAGGTAACTTTTCCATGAAAAAACTCTACCAGTGCAGCTTTAATATTTTCTTTATCTTCTTTATCAACATAAATCATCGTATCGACTTGATCTGTAAAATTTGTATCTAGCTCCATGAGGTTATGTTCTTTAAGGAAGTTACTGTACTCTTGGTACTGAGCGTAAGACATTTGAATAGCAATGCCAGCCTGTTCCTTTATTTCAATGATGCCAATTTCTTTGACAGCTAAGGCAACACTGCCAGCGTAAGCACGAATCAATCCTCCAGCGCCTAGTTTAATGCCACCAAAGTAGCGTGTTACTACCACACAGACATTAGTAAGATTGTGATTTTCTAGTACCCCAAGCATGGGAATGCCAGCAGTACCACTGGGCTCACCATCATCACTTGTACGTTTGATTTCACTACGTTCTCCAATAATGAAGGCAGAACAGTTATGTGTAGCTTTGTAGTGTTCTTTTTTGATGGCAGTAATGAAGTTACGAGCCTCTTCCTCATTATAAACACGCTTGGCATGACAGATAAAGCGGGATTTTTTGATTTCTTCTTGGACTTGTCCGTCCTCTTTAATTGTTCTAAATTCCATGATTTAATTGTACTAAAAAATCATCTAAAGCGCTAGGTTTTTACGAATAAAGAAGTATGAAAGTAAATCCAAATTATCTCGGTCGTTTGTTTACGGAGAATGAATTAACTAAAGAGGAACGTCAGTTGGCGGAGAAACTTCCAGCAATAAGAAAGGAGAAGGGGAAACTTTTCTGTCAACGTTGTAATAGTACTATTCTAGAAGAATGGTATTTGCCCATCGGTGCTTACTATTGTAGGGAGTGTTTACTGATGAAGCGAGTCAGGAGTGATCAAGCTTTATACTATTTCCCACAGGAGGATTTTCCGAAGCAAGATGTTCTTAAATGGCGTGGTCAATTAACTCCTTTTCAAGAGAAGGTGTCAGAGGGACTGATTCAAGCAGTAGACAAGCAAGAGCCAACCTTGGTACATGCGGTGACAGGGGCTGGAAAGACAGAAATGATTTATCAAGTTGTGGCTAAGGTGATTAATAGAGGTGGTGCAGTGTGTTTGGCCAGTCCTCGCATAGATGTTTGTTTGGAGCTGTATAAACGCCTGCAAAAGGATTTTGCTTGTGAGATAGCCCTCCTACATGGAGAATCAGAGCCGTATTTTCGAACACCACTAGTTGTTGCGACGACCCATCAGTTATTGAAGTTTTATCAAGCTTTTGATTTACTGATAGTGGATGAAGTAGATGCCTTTCCTTATGTTGACAACCCCACGCTTTACCATGCTGTCAAGAATAGTGTAAAGGAGAATGGGCTGATAATCTTTTTAACAGCGACTTCGACAGATGAGTTAGATAGGAAGGTCCGTTTAGGAGAATTAAAACGATTGAGTTTGCCAAGACGATTTCATGGAAATCCTTTGATTATTCCTAAACCTGTCTGGTTATCGGATTTTAATCACTGTTTAGAGAAAAATCGGTTGTCACCAAAGTTAAAGTCCTATATTGAGAAGCAGAGAAAGACAGCTTATCCGTTACTCATTTTTGCATCAGAAATTAAAAAAGGGGAGCAGTTAAAAGAAATCTTACAGGAGCAATTTCCAAATGAGAAAATTGGTTTTGTGTCTTCAGTTACGGAAGATCGATTAGAGCAGGTGCAAGCTTTTCGAGATGGAGAACTGACAATACTTATCAGTACGACAATATTGGAGCGTGGAGTTACCTTTCCTTGTGTGGATGTTTTCGTAGTAGAGGCCAATCATCGTCTGTTTACCAAGTCTAGTTTAATACAGATTGGAGGACGTGTCGGTCGGAGTATGGACAGACCGACAGGAGATTTGCTTTTCTTTCATGACGGGTTAAATACTTCAATCAAGAAGGCAATTAAGGAAATTCAGCAGATGAATAAGGAGGCGGGGCTGTGAAGTGCTTATTGTGTGGGGAGACTATGAAGGCTGTTTTAACTTTTAGTAGTCTCTTACTTCTGAGGAATGATGTCTCCTGTCTTTGTTTAGATTGTGATTCTACTTTTGAGAGAATTGGAGAAGAGTACTGTCCAAACTGTATGAAAACAGGATTGTCAACAAAGTGTCAAGATTGTCAATTTTGGTGCAAAGAAGGAGTTGAGGTCAGTCATAGAGCGATTTTTACTTACAATCAAGCTATGAAGGATTTTTTCAGTCGGTATAAGTTTGATGGAGACTTCCTTTTAAGAAAAGTGTTCGCTTCATTTTTAAGTGAGGAGTTAAAAAAGTACAAAGAGTATCAATTTGTTGTAATTCCCCTAAGTCCTGATAGATATGCTGATAGAGGATTTAATCAGGTTGAAGGTTTAGTTGATGCAGCAGGCTTTGCGTATCTGGATTTATTAGAAAAGAGAGAAGAGCGGGCCAGTTCTTCCAAAAATCGTTCAGAACGCTTGGGGACAGAACTTCCTTTCTTTATTAAAAGGGGAGTCACTATTCCTAAAAAAATCCTACTTATAGATGATATCTATACTACTGGAACAACTATAAATCGTGTGAAGAGACTGCTGGAAGAAGCGGGTGCTGAGGATGTGAAAACATTTTCCCTTGTAAGATGAGGAAAAAATTTGCAAAAATAAAATGAAAGCGTTATAATGAAATCAGAAAAACAAAAATGTTTAGAAAGAAGGTACTCATATGATTAAATATAGTATCCGTGGTGAAAACCTAGAAGTAACAGAAGCAATTCGTGATTATGTAGTTTCTAAACTCGAAAAGATCGAAAAGTATTTTCAAGCTGAACAAGAGTTGGATGCTCGAGTAAACTTGAAGGTGTATCGTGAAAAAACGGCTAAAGTGGAGGTGACGATTCCGCTTGGTTCAATTACTCTTCGTGCAGAAGATGTGTCTCAAGATATGTATGGTTCAATTGACCTTGTAACCGATAAAATTGAACGTCAGATTCGTAAAAATAAAACAAAAATCGAGCGTAAAAATAAAAACAAGGTAGCAACTAGTCAATTATTTACAGATGCTTTGGTGGAAGATACAAATGTTGTCCAATCTAGAGTTGTTCGTTCAAAACAAATTGATTTAAAACCAATGGATTTGGAAGAAGCTATTCTACAGATGGATTTGTTGGGACATGATTTCTTTATCTATGTGGATGTTGAAGATCAAACAACCAATGTGATTTATCGTCGTGAAGATGGCGAGATTGGCTTGTTAGAAGTTAAAGAATCTTAATTTCAATATGTGTAAAGGAAGGTTTACTAAATTGTAAACCTCCTTTTTC
>CAJZLM010000002.1:0-18634 GCA_916050595.1 Streptococcus mitis
CACACCAAAAAAGATTTTCATGAAATCCGTAATCTTGCTGTAACGACTAATACTAGCGTTCAACCCCCAAAATCCAATCATCAATTGATAGAACAGGAAGGCCAAACTCGTATAGATAATGTAGTCAACAGGTGCTGGATTAATCAATCCGTAGAATAAAATATAAGATACAATGATGGAAACCACCATACTCAAAATATCAAATATTCCCCAGAAAACCTGTTTTTGTTGTTTATTTAAAATTTCCACCAGATCAATCACATAATCTGTGAGTTTTTTATTCATAGAAATTTACTCCTCCTTAAAAGAGCTGAATAGTTATATTGTTATTATAACACTTTTTCTCTAGTTTACGATTTGCTACAATCTTTTACTTGCTTTTTCGTAACAGTTTCATAAAAATAAACTGTCGGACAAATCCAGGACAAAGGGCAACAATCATCTGAATGGCAACACTCTTGGCGTACTCCAGGTAAGAAATTTGCCCTCTCTTCAGCATGCGCTGACGAGCCTGGCGATAGAGTTTAAGGTAACGCAGTCCCCCACGACGCTCAAACATCCCTGCTCCAACACGAACCTTACACAAGATTTGATCCAGATTTCCAGTCTTGGCTCCTGCAGCAATCATGTTGAGCCAGAGGAGGTCATCCTCCATATAAAGGCCATCCTCATAGTTGCCTGCCTTGAGAACCATGTCCTTCTTGAACATGACAGTCATGTGGTTAAAGGCACTTCTCATCCTTTGATAAGCTACAATATCTGCATGCTGGGTTGGAACACGACGGTAAGAAACAATCTCATCAGGATTGTCAATAAACTCTGCAATATGTCCACCTAATAGGTCGAGCTTGTCCTTCTCCATTAGCTGAACCTGTTTCTCAAAACGGTCTGGAACAGCTATATCATCCGTATCCATACGAGCGATGATATCGTACTGGCACTGCAAAACACCCTGTCGAAGAGCCAGACCCAAACCCTGATTCTGCTCAAGAGGGCAGCGTTTCACTGGAATTTCAGACTCAGCCTCCACCTGGTCTAACACCTGATATAGCTCAGGTGTCAAAGGCCCATCCTCAACCAGAACCAACTCGCTCGGTTTCAGGGTCTGATTTTGAACACTCTCAATAGCATCCTTTAAAAATGTCGGATTTTCCTTGATATAGACCGACATCAATACGCTGATTTTTTGCTTTTCAGACACAGTTTTTCTCCAATGTATAGATTTCCTTCCACTATTTTATCATAATTTTCAAGACTTTCCTATTTTTATCTTGAAAGCCAGAAACCTTACTTGACATTATAGGGAAAAAACCTTAAAATAAGCTGTTATTAAAATCAGCTAGAAGAGGTATTATATGAAAAAGCAATCACTCTTTTTTGTTCCAGGTATTATCCTGATTGGTGTTTCCTTGCGGACTCCTTTTACTGTTTTACCCATTATTTTGGGAGATATTTCGCAAGGGCTGGGAGTAGAAGTTAGTTCGCTTGGTGTCTTGACCAGCCTTCCTCTCCTTATGTTTACCCTCTTCTCGCTCTTTTCTACCCGACTGGCTCAGAAAATCGGCTTGGAGCATCTCTTTACCTACAGCCTTTTCTTCTTGACCATCGGTTCTCTCATTCGACTAATCAATCTGCCCCTGCTCTATCTAGGAACCTTGATGGTTGGGGCAAGTATCGCAGTCATCAATGTGCTGCTTCCTAGTCTTATCCAAGCCAATCAACCAAAGAAGATTGGTTTTCTGACCACCTTATATGTAACTTCTATGGGGATTGCAACGGCTCTGGCTTCCTATCTGGCTGTACCTATTACACAAGCCAGTTCTTGGAAAGGACTTATCATCCTCCTCACCCTGCTCTGCCTGGCTACTTTTTTAGTCTGGCTACCTAATCACCGCTATAATCACAGACTGGCTCCACAAACCAAACAAAAAAGCAAAACAAAGGTCATGCATAATAAACAGGTCTGGGCAGTGATTGTCTTTGCAGGTTTTCAATCCTTGCTCTTTTACACCGCTATGACCTGGCTACCTACCATGGCTATCCACGCAGGCCTATCCAGTCACGAAGCTGGCTTGCTGACTTCTATCTTCTCTCTGATTAGCATTCCTTTTTCTATGACTATCCCAAGCCTGACAACTAGTTTATCTACTCGTAACCGTCAGCTCATGCTCACTCTGGTCTCACTGGCTGGTGTGGTCGGTATTTCCATGCTCTTCTTCCCAATCAATAATTTCTTTTACTGGCTTGCCATCCATCTCCTCATCGGAACCGCAACAAGCGCCCTCTTCCCTTATCTCATGGTCAACTTTTCACTCAAGACAAGCGCCCCTGAAAAGACTGCACAATTGTCTGGTTTATCTCAAACAGGAGGCTATATCCTAGCAGCCTTTGGGCCAACCCTCTTTGGTTACAGTTTTGACCTGTTCCACTCTTGGGTGCCAGCTGTAGCTGCCCTCTTACTCGTCGATATCCTGATGACTGTGGCCCTCTTTACAGTGGACAGAGCTGATAAAATCCTCTAAACTTCTAGTTTCGGCTAGAAGTTTTTTATATATAAAATTTTTACACATTTCTCTTGACAGGGCTTTCTTTTAGATGTACAATGTATGTGTAGAAAAATTATATATAAAAATCTTACACATTAGACAAGGAGGTTTCCCATGTACTTTCCAACATCCTCTGCCTTGATTGAATTTCTCATCTTGGCCGTACTGGAAAAAGGGGATTCTTATGGTTATGAGATTAGCCAAACCATTAAGCTGATCGCTAATATCAAAGAATCTACACTCTATCCCATTCTCAAAAAATTGGAAGGCAATAGCTTTCTGACAACCTATTCTAGAGAGTTCCAAGGTCGCATGCGCAAATACTACTCCTTGACAAACGGTGGTATAGAGAAGCTCGTGACCCTAAAAGATGAATGGACACTCTATACAGACACCATCAATGGCATCATAGAAGGGAGTATCCGCCATGACAAGAACTGAATACCTGACTCAGCTAGAACTCTATCTCAAAAAACTGCCTCAGGCTGACCAAATTGAAGCCATGGACTATTTCAGGGAACTCTTTGACGATGCTGGAGTCGAAGGAGAAGAAGAACTCATCGCTAGCTTAGGAACTCCTAAAGAAGCAGCTCACGAAGTGCTCTCCAATCTTCTCGATAAAAAAATCAATGAAGCACCTGCTCAAAAGAATAACCGACAAATTTTGCATATCGCCTTGTTAGCTCTCCTTGCAGCACCCATCGGTATTCCTCTGGGAATCGCCATCCTCGTGACCCTGTTCGCAATCCTTGTGGCAGCCTTTACTGTCATCTTGGCTTTCTTTGCGGTTTCCATACTTGGTATCATCGGCGGATTCCTATTTTTAGTTGAAAGTTTCACTGTCCTCGCCCAAGCCAAATCAGCCTTTATCTTGATTTTTGGTGCTGGTTTACTGGCTATCGGTGCTTCTTCACTAGTCTTACTAGGTATTTCCTATGTAGCCCGCTTCTTCGGTCTACTCATTGTTCGCCTGGTGCAATTTGTTCTCAAAAAAGGAAAGAGAGGTGACCAGCATGCGTAAATTGACAAAAGGATTTCTCATTTTTGGTGTGGTGACTACCATTATCGGCTTTATCCTGCTCTTTGTAGGCATCCAATCTGACGGAATCAAGAGCCTACTTGCCATGTCCAAGGAACCTGTCTATGATAGTCGGATGGAAGAGTTGACCTTTGGCAAGGAAGTCGAAAACCTAGAGATTACTCTCCATCAACACGCACTGACCATCACAGACTCTTTCGATGATCAAATCCACATTTCTTACCATCCATCTCTTTCTGCTCACCATGATCTTATCACAAATCAGAACGATAAAACGCTGAGCCTCACTGATAAGAAACTGTCTGAAAGTCCATTTCTCTCTTCTGGAATTGGCGGGATTCTCCATATCGCAAGCAGCTACTCTCGTCGTTTTGAAGAAGTTATTCTCCAATTGCCAAAAGGGAGAACTCTAAAAGGAATCAACATCTCAGCAAATCGCGGTCAAACCAGTATCACCAATGCCAGCCTTGAAAATGTGACCCTCAATACCAATAATGCCTATCTCCTCCGAATTGAAGGAAGTCGTATCAAAAACAGTAAACTCACAACCCCTAATATCGTCAATATCTTTGATACAGACCTTACAGATAGTCAGCTAGAGTCAACAGAGAAGCACTTCCACGCTGAAAATATCCAAGTCCATGGTAAGGTTGAACTGACTGCCAAATATTATCTCAGAATCATCCTAGACCAGAAAGAGAGCCAACGAATTAACTGGGACATCTCAAGCAACTATGGTTCTATCTTCCAATTCACAAGAGAAGAGCCTAAATCAAGAGGTACGGAATTAAGCAACCCTTACAAAACTGAAAAAACCGATGTCAAGGATCAACTCATTGCTAGAGCTGATAATAATATTGAGCTAATTTCCATACCAAACAGACGTTGACAAAAGCGCTTACATCTGCTACTATGGAAGCATATTTATCTAACTAAAAAGGAGGTTCTACCATGAAACAAGAATGGTTTGAAAGTAATGATTTTGTAAAAACAACAAGCAAGAACAAGCCTGATGAACAAGCCCAAGATGTTGTAGACAAGGCTGAAGAAACGATAGCCAATCTCGATACAGCAATTGAAAAAAATACTCAGTCAGAGGAGGAAGTCTCTCAAGCTAAAGTCGAACTGGAAAACCAGCAAGAAGAGAAAATTGAAACGCCTGAAGACAGTGAAGCGAGAACAGAAATAGAAGAAAAGAAGGCATCTAGTTCTACTGAAGAAGAGCAAGACCTTTCTAAAGAAACAGAAAAAGTCACTATAGCTGAAGAGAGTCAAGAAGCACTTCCTCAGCAAAAAGCAACCACCAAAGAGCCACTTCTTCTCAGTAAATCCTTAGAAAGTCCTTATATCCCCGACCAAGCTCCAAAATCTACGGATAGATGGAAAGAGCAAGCGCTTGATTTTTGGTCTTGGCTAGTGGAAGCCATCAAATCTCCTACAAGCAGTCTTGAAACAAGTAGCACACACAGCTACACAGCCTTTCTCTTGCTCATTCTGTGTTCTGCATCTTCCTTTTTCTTTAGTATCTACCACATCAAACATGCTTACTATGGACATATAGCAACTATGCATAATCACTTCCCTGAACAATTTGCTTCATTAAATCTCTTTTCGATTATCTCTATCCTAGTAGCAACAACACTCTTCTTCTTTTCATTCCTCTTGGGTAGTTTCGTTGTGAGACGATTTATCTACCAAGAAAAGGACTGGACGCTAGAAAAGGTTCTCCAACAATATAGTCAACTCTTGGCAATTCCAATCTTCCTCACTGCTATTGCTAGTTTCTTTGCCTTCTTTGACAGCCTACGATTTACAGCCCTCTTGTGTGTGATTAGCATTGGAATCATTCTGCTTGCCAGCCTCCATATCATTACGAGACCTAGTCAATCAAGTGAAACCGACTCCTTCTATCAGTTATTCTTGTCTGTCCTTGTGAACGGAGTCATTATCCTCCTCTTCTTTGTAGCTGAAGTCGCACTGATTGGAGATTATCTTCGTATCTTGGCCTTTCTTTAAGATTCAATCCTGTCATCCATGGCAGGATTTTTCTATGCCAAAAAGCAAGTCGATTGACCTGCTTCTGCTTTACTTTTCTTGTGCTAATGTTTTAAAATCTTTGTCTAAGATGGGTTGCACTTCTAATTGATTGGCGTCTAGTTGGTGGTAAAATTCTGATGGTAATGACTCTAGGAATTTTGCATAGCCCAAGCGGGCAATGGCTTCATAGTCTTCTGGTTTAGAGCCGTCTCCTGTGATTTGAACCAAGTCAATCTCCCACTGGACTTCCTTATCCACCAATTGCTCAATATAAGCTGCAGGAACAAATGGTTCTCTCGGCAAAACAGTCTTGACGCCTTGAGCCAGATGGTAAACACCGTGCACTTGTCCTTCTCCATCCTGATAGAAGGAAACTCTTGCAAAGTAGGCGTCTGTCTCTTGAACCGCACGCACACGCGCTTCAAACTGTGCTAATCCATCTTCCTCTAAAAAGCTTTTCAAGTCCTCATGACTAAAGAAAACAGGATTAAAAATTCCTTGGCAAATCGTAAAACGGGCTGCAGTGTCTGTCAGATGGGCTTGAATACTTGCTTGGAAATAAGCTTCAAAGTCAAAACCATCTAGCCCCTCAATCTCAGTTCCTGTATAAGCAAGCAGAGCATCTAAAAATGACTTGATAATCTGCCAGTCTGTCTTCGTGAGTAGATCAGGAAGATCGACATGGTAAGCCTTTTGACCATCAGCATAACTGACCTTAAAAAGAAATTGTGATTGTCCCACTATAGCACACTCAATATACTCAAGACGGCTAAGAGGCTGACGGAGATAGACAGCATCATAGCTATGTGACTCCAAACCATCTACCAAGGCCAAGATGGACTTGGCAGTCAAAATTTCCTGTTCTCCTAAAATGCTCTGTTTATTTGGAATAAAAAATGTTTTCGTCATAACTGGACTCCTTTGAAATCGTTTACATATAGTATACCTTATTTTTCTGAAAGATACAGAAACAAACTTTAGATTTTTGAGTAAAAAGCATAGAAAAACAGCCCCTAAGGACTGTTTGATATTATACTGTAGCTGCTTGATCCAAGCTTTCACCGATAGCGGCTAGGCGCTCGACAACTTCAGCTTGTGTCAATTCATTTTCTGAAACATAGCGGTTACGTGGGTGAACACGGCACTCGTGTGAGCATCCACGAAGGTACTTGTCTTCATTTTCTTCTGATGTCAAGATACGACGGTTACAGAATGGATTTCCACAGTTGACATAACGTTCACATGGTGTTCCATCAAACCAGTCTTTCCCTACGATAGTTGGGTTGACATGGTTAACATCTACGGCAATACGCTCGTCAAAGACGTACATTTTCCCATCCCAAAGTTCACCTTGGACTTCTGGGTCTTTACCGTAAGTTGCAATTCCTCCGTGCAATTGGCCGACATCTTTGTAGCCTTCACGGACCATCCAGCCTGAGAATTTCTCACAGCGAACCCCACCTGTACAGTAAACCACGACACGCTTGTCCATGAATTTTTCCTTGTTATCACGAACCCATTGTGGTAACTCACGGAAGTTGCGGATGTCTGGGCGGATAGCCCCACGGAAGTGTCCTAGGTCGTACTCATAATCGTTACGTGTGTCAAGGACAACTGTATCTTCGTCAAGAAGAGCTTCTTTGAACTCTTTTGGAGACAAGTAAGCACCTGTTGTTTCAAGTGGGTTGATGTCGTTATCAAAGTCGTTGTCTTCCAAACCAAGGTGGACAATTTCTTTCTTGTAGCGAACAAACATCTTCTTGAAGGCTTGTTCATTTTCTTCGTCAATCTTGAACCAGAGGTCTTCCATTCCTGGGAGGCTGTGAACGTAGTCCATGTATTTTTGCGTTGTTTCGTAATCACCAGAAACGGTTCCGTTAATCCCTTCGTCAGCGACTAGGATACGACCTTTGAGGCCGATTGATTTACAGAAAGCCAAGTGGTCTGCAGCAAATTGCTCTGCATTTTCAATTGGAGTGTAAAGGTAGTAAAGTAAGACACGAATATCTTTTGCCATAAGATTTGTTCTCTTTTCTATTCTTAAATTTTCAGAATTTTTCATCTAACTATACTAGTATACCTGCTTGAGAAAACGAATGCAATTTATTTGACTGGAAATTGTAGAAAGGTGCTTATCCCTGCACTTCATCAGTAACCATAGCGAATAGCAGATAATTCTCTCAATTTTTTGATCTGCTCGGATTGACTTTCTGATAACATCAGCTTATTGTCAATCAACACACGTGAGATGTCAACATTCATTTGACTCAATATAAATGGGGTAGAGGTCCCATCGTCCTCTAATCGCCTTTTATAACTTACTAACAGATTTTTCAAAGGAGTCAGTTGAGGCGTATTGTTTATACCTTCCAGTAGATAATCAATGATAATCATGGCTTCACAACGTCTTTCGCTGCCTCCGGCAAACCATTTTAATGGTGTCATACTCATTTACCTCCTGAAATTCGTTTATAAATTGAAAAACTATCATTCCTAACTCTCGCGCCAGTATTTACCCAAACACCCTCTGTAAAAAAGTCAGCAAAAATGGTAATGTCGCGAAAATATTATTAATCACATGCACCGCATAGGAAGGATAAATGCTCTTGGTATAGCGGGTCAAACTAGCAAAGATGATGCCAGATGTTGCAAAGACGAAGATATCTAACAAACTAGGCAGGCTTGAAAAATGAGGAAGAGCAAATAAAATGGACGGAAGAAGCAAATCAAGGCCAAATCGCGAATGTTTAAAAAAGGCGTGTTGCAGTAATCCTCTATAGATTAGCTCTTCCATAAGTGGAGTCAGAAAGAACAAAGTTATATAGATACCTAGCTCAGCAAAGTTGGTCCCACTATAACCGATCAATACAGCCCAACCTTCAGCAGTTGACTGAACATGTTTAGCTGTCTGAACGTTAAAAGAGATCTGGAGCACTACCACTAATACTGTCAAAATCGAATACCAAAGCCATTTTTTTCTTGGAATGCGAAAGAGATAACCATGACCTGTCTTAACCAGAATCCAAATCATGACTCCGCTAAATAGCAAACTCAAGAGATTTTGAATCCAGACGAAATTGCCAATCTGGGAAGAAAATTGCCAATAATTTTGAACAATAAGCGTCAGCTGAGAAAGACCAAATACGAAAAATAGGTAAGAGAAAACTGCACTAATTTTGAATAGAAGTTGATACTTCTTCATATGAACTCTCCTTTGTAAACTCGAGACATCTCTAATATAAGCGATACTTTCCTAAATCCTTACTCCAAATCCTAAATGGTACTTGAGATTTCCTGAATGGTTAAACAGCGATAAGAAAACACAGATATCTATGCTCTCGTTTCAAAAAATCACTGCCTCCCCAGATAAGCCTGAGGAAAACAGTGATTCAATTTTTAGGAATTAGGAATGAATACACGAAATCAATTGATCTTATGATTTTTTGTTTTTCAAGAATTCGTCGTATTGTTTTTGCATTTCATCCAATACTTTTTGGTAAGCACCTTCAGATTTAAGTTTTTCCATCAATTCTGGAATAGCTTTTTCTGGGTCTACAGTACCAGTGTTGATAGCTGTATCGAATTGTTGCATAGTGTTAGTAATAGCTGAAATTTCAGATTTCACATTGTCAGTGTTGAAGATGAATCCAAGCGCTGGAGATTCTTTTGCAGTTTCCAAATCTTTCTTAGATTGTGCAATTTGTTCATCTGTAACGTTTTCGTTGATGTAAAGGATCCAGTTGTTACCAGTGTTCCATCCTGACATGTGAGTGTTTCCTTTGTATCCATCAAGGACTTTAACACGGTTTTCTTTACCTGCAACTTTTTCCCAGTTCTTGCCTTCTGGTCCATAAACAAGTCCGTTCAAGAGTTCTGGGTTAGTGTTCAAGAGGTTCAACACTTCCATTGATTTTTCTTTGTTCTTAGAGTTGTTTGAGATAACAAAGTTAGCAACTTGTGTTGTTTGGTTTTTCTTGATGAAGTTAGTGATTGGTTTGATTTGGATGTCTTTGTTTGCAACACGTGAAAGCAAGCTGTTACCGTAGTCAGCTGGTCCTACTGTTTCTTCACGAACGAACCAAGTATCTTGTTGAAGGTCAAATGAAGTATCGCTTGTTGCTACGTCTTTTGGAATGTATCCAGCTTCATAGAATTTGTGAAGAGTCTTCAAGTGTTCTTTAAAGCGAGGCACTTCGTAACGGTTTACGATCTTAGTAGTGTCCCCTTCAAGGTCGATAACGAATGGAAGTCCATTTGGAACTGGGTAGTCAAAGTTATCAGATGGGATGAAGTTCTTAGTAACCGCAAATGGCACTACATCTGGAGCTTTTTCTTTGATTTGTTTCAAGACTGGTTCAAGTGTTTCATATGAAGTGACACCTGAAATATCGATACCGTATTTAGCAAGAAGAGTTCCGTTGAAGGCGAAGTTTTGAGATGATGCAACGTTGGCTGCAACTGGAACTGCGTAAATTTTACCGTTAATGCTGTTACCTTTGATGTAAGCTGGGTCAAGTACTTTATAAAGCTCTGCTCCTTCTTTCTTATACAAGTCAGTCAAGTCAGCATAGGCACCTTTTTGAGCATTTACAACATAGTTAGATGCAAAGGCGATATCGTAGTTTTCACCAGATGATGTGATAACTGACATTTTCTTATCATAGTCACCCCATCCAAGATATTGGATATCCAATTTAGCACCAACTTTTTCTCCGATGATTTTGTTTGCATTTTCTAGCAATTCATCCAAGTTATCTGGTTTGTCACCGATTTGGTACATTTTGATAACAGTTTTTTCACCTGAAGCTGAGTCAGCAGCTTTTTTGCTGTTACCTGAAAGGTTTCCACAAGCAGCGAGACCAGCAGCCAAAGCGACTACGCTAGCAGATGCAAAAGCATATTTTTTCCAGTTTTTCATGACAAAAACTCCTTTTTTTTATTTTTAAACTTATAAACAATGTAATGATCTTAACTTCACGCAAGGGAAGTTTGGAAATGAGAAATGATTTTTCTCGACAAGTACTATTCTTTCACACCACCGATAGTCAAACCTTTTACAAAGTAGCGTTGGAAGAATGGATACAGAATCGCGATTGGAAGGGTTGCGACCACAACCATGGCCATACGACCTGTTTCTTTTGGAAGAGCAACTCCCAGTTGACCAGATAGGCCGACTGCTTTGGCGATGTAATCCATATTTTGCTGGATTTGCATGAGCAAATATTGCAATGGATACAAGTTGTCACTCTTGATGTAAAGAAGGGCGTTGAACCAGTCATTCCAGAAACCAAGAGCTGTCAAGAGCGTGATGGTTGCGATACCTGGTAGTGACAATGGCAAACAGATTTGGAAGAAGATCCGGGCCTCACTAGCACCATCGATACGAGCGGATTCTAGAATAGCTTCTGGAATGGTCTTCTTGAAGAAGGAACGCATCAAGATGATGTTAAATGGTGAGAGAAGCATTGGAACAATCAAGGCCCAAACTGTATCACCGAGTTGAAGTAAACGAGTCACCACAATATAGCCTGGTACCAAACCAGCGTTGAACAACATACTAAGAAGGGCAAAAATCGTAAAGAATCTGCGATACTTAAAGGTTGTCCGCGAGATGGCGTAGGCATAGGTTGTTGTGATAAAAACGTTTGTGATAGTCCCCACCACTGTTACAAAGACTGAGATGAAGAGGGCTTGGAGGATTTTATCCTTAAACTGTGCCAAAAACTCAAAACCGTCTAATCCAAATTGGGATGGGAAGAAGCTATATCCATTTTGGAGGATACTCTTTTCATCTGTCACCGAAATAACGATAACGAATACAAAGGGTAGGATACAAGAGAGGGCAACCAAACCAGAAATGGTACTGAAGAAGATATCTGCTTTCTTACTGAAGGAGTGAATGCCGACATTATCAATTTTTTCTTTTTTAATTTTCTTTTCTGCCATATTCTCCTCCTTTCTAGAACAAGGCTGAGTTTGGATCAACTCGTCTTGCAAGTAAGTTTGATAGGATAACCAGAATCAAGCCGACAACTGATTGATAAAGACCTGCCGCTGATGCCATCCCGATATCTGCTGTCTGAGTCAAACCATTATAAACATATACGTCCAAGACGTTGGTTACGTTATAAAGCTGACCAGCATTGTGGGGGATTTGGTAGAAAAGACCGAAGTCTGCACGAAAGATATTTCCGACTGCAAGGATGGTCAATACAGTTACCAATGGTGTCAACTGCGGAATGGTTACATTGCGAATTCGTTGCCATTTGCTGGCTCCGTCCACTGTCGCTGCTTCGTAGTAGGTTGGATCAATTCCCATGATTGTCGCATAGTACATGACACTGCTATATCCAAAACCTTTCCAAATACCTAGGAAAAGTAGGAGATATGGCCAGATGCCCAAGTCAGCGTAGAAATTGACTTCCTTCATTCCGATAGATTCTAGGAAATGGTTGAATACCCCTTTATCAATGTTTAGGAAGGCATCTGTAAAGAAACTGATGATAACCCAAGACAAGAAGTAAGGGAACAACATAGAAGTTTGGAAAATCTTAACCATTCTCTTAGAACGGAGTTCACTGAGGATGATAGCAATCCCTACAGATACAATCAAACCGATAAAGATAAAGCCGAGATTGTAGAGGACAGTATTTCGTGTGATAATAAAGGCATCTTTTGAACTAAACAAGAATCTGAAATTATCGAGTCCGACCCATTTACTATTCACGATACTATCTATAAATCCATTACTGGTCATGTGGTAGTCTTTAAAGGCAACCACGTTCCCAAATACTGGAATGTAGAAGAATAGAATCAACCAGAGTGCCCCTGGCAAAACCATCAAGAGAAAGATCCAGTTGTCTCTCAAGGTTTTTGAAAACTTATTCATAATTTCCTCCCCTTTTTATTTTGATATCCATCTAAAAATTCCTTTTTAGACTTTTGATAACGATTACATTATTAGTATACTCCTATTTGAAGGTTAGGTTAAACTACTAATTATAGAAAAAACTCCACAAATTATTTTATGTGGAGTACTTTTTTAAGAAAGGGATGTTTCACGAGAAACACTCTTCATAAGACACAATGTTCTTGTTTTAGGTCGTGTAGATGGTTGAAGCTGTCGCAATAGTATGCCACTGGTTGGCTGTTGTGGCTGCGAAGTCCTTGTCTGCGTAAAAGTCAGTAAATGGCAGGATTTCCACTTCTAACTCATCGATGCGGTCAATCTGACCAGCCAGATAAGCCTCAATACGACTTTCTGCGCGTTTGATGCGTTGCAAGAGTCCGCCCATACGGATATCGACCGTATCCAAACCAAAGACCTTGTTTTCTTTCAGCCATTGGTGGCTAAAGAGGGCATGGAAGTGTTCGATTTGGCTTCTGAGTTCTGGTAATTCTTGTCTGGCGATTTCTTGTAGGCTTTCCTTATCATCCACTTGATAGGCTTGACGAATGCGTCGTCCCACATCCACTTTGCTACTTAAAATCTGGTTCAACTGGGCCTGAGTTTCAAAGAGGTAGGCATAGTTGGCAGCTTTTTCTTTAATGTTAGCAAGCGTCTCAGCAGCCTGAGCGAAGTGCGGTTTGTCCTGTTCAGGTGTCATGTGTCGGTCAAGGATCGGACAGAGAACATCCTGATAAAAGACATAGCGGTTAGGATTGATCCCGCTGAGATTACCTGGTAGGTCTGGCAAGAGATTAGCTAGGTCAATCTGCATAAAATCTTCAACCGATAGACCTATATTGGTCTGGAAATGAGCAGACAAACGGTCTAGGTCATTGCGATAGCTGAGTTCTGCCCAGATTTGCAAGCTTGGTAGGATAGAGAATTGGGCTGTTTCCCCACCATTATCCCCCCAACCCGTCACGATGACTTCTTTGATATCATTGGCGCGACAGGCTTTATTGGCTTCAAGAGCAATGAGACGGCTGAAATGGTTGTTGGGTGTGAAACCAATCCACTTCCAAGCACCCCCCGCAAAGGCAAGGTCATGACTAATCTTGTGGTGGTTACTAAAGTTACGGTTGTATTTTTCCTCGCTATCCTGATAATAGTCCCAGTAAACCAAGGTCACACGATCTTTGAGACGGTCTAGGTAGACACGAGTTTCTTCTGGAATTTCCACATCACGGTCGTACTGCCCATCTACTGACATAAGTTTAAAGAACATATCGCTCCACATCTGGCAGTGGAAACCATATTTGTCTGCAATATCCAGCACGCGCTCCAAGTGTTGGCACATGAGGAGACTACGATCCACCACACCGTTTAGAATCAGGTAGCGTCCCAAACCAACCAAGTGGGCTTCGTCCATCCCGATATTGACCTTGCGAGTCTTCAGCTTAGACAGAGTGGCAAACATGCCATCAATCAGGTCATAAACCTTTTCTTCGCCGATAAGGAGGATATCCTCCACATCACGGAGCTCCTGAACTTCTTTGACACCCCATTTGACAAAGGCTGACAAGTGGGCCAAGGTCTGGATACAAGGCACAAAGGTCATAGCAAACTGCTGGGCATAGGCTTCGATCTCCTGCAACTCCTCAGCCGAGTAGGCTCCACGGAAATAGCCAAAGTAAGGCTGCCCCTTAATCTGGTAGGTGTCTTCCATGTAAAGCTCAAAGGTTGAGTAGCCCATGAGAGCCAAGACCTCAATCATCTGCTTGGCAGCAGCCACATTCAGCACCGCATTTCGAGAACAGTCAGCCATGTAGGCTAAATCTTCATAAGCCGCCTTCTCCTTAATCTCTACTTTATCACCTTCTGCTAGAGCTGTTACCAACAAGGACAAGGCGCGATAGAGTTGGTGAGGTTTGCGATAGGTTAGTTGATAGTGTCCACCCTCACCCTTGATAGAGATAGAGGCTTGGTCAGATTGGGCGACAGCTACTTCGACATCTGGTAGAGAAATGTGCTTTTGAAGCAACTCTATAGCTTGATGTTGTTTACTGCTAATTCCTGTAAATCTTACCATTGATTTTCCTCCTGTAACCAGTTGACAAGGGCACCGTAGAGATTGGCATCTGCATGATAGGTGCAGGCTTGGATGACGGGTGTGACCGTGTATTCTTCGTAGGTATCAACAAAGTCATCTACAGCTTTTTTGACCCCTTGAATAAAATCTGGATTTTGACTGATAGAGCCTCCCAGACTGATGACATCTGGATCGATGAGATACTGGATATTGAGCAAGCCTTGCGCCAAATTACGATTCATCCGCTCAATGGCTTCTTGACAAAGGGCATTTCCTGCTTCGGCTTCTTGGTAAATTTTGCGACCGTCCCAGTCAGTCTGACCAGATTTTTCAATCACGTATCGCACCATATTTCCAGTTGACGCTAGTTGCGACCAGTTGTTGAGCTTTTCAGCAGGGGCAAGGGTTGTCATGTAGCCAAATTCTCCACCCAGACCGTGGCGACCTCGATGAAGTCTACCATTGATAATCATGGCTCCGCCAATCCCTGTCCCAATCACGACACAGGCTGCATTTTCAAGTTCTGGATGAGCCAGTAATTCACTGAGTCCAACGCAGTTGGCATCATTTTCCAGATGGACAGGAATCTGATAAGAGCTAAGCGCCTCATACCAAGAAAATCCGTGGATGTAGGGCACGGCACTGAAGCCATCAATCACACCGGTCTCTTGATTGACCGCGCCTGGAACGCTCATAGCAATCCCGCTATAATCCTGTTCTGACAAGCGCTGGTCTAGCCAAGTTACTAAATCTTCCAAACTTTCTGGCGTTGGAATGCTTGTCTTATTCAGTATTTTCCCATCAGGAGTCAGACTAGCAAACTTAATCCCAGTCCCTCCGATATCAATCGTTGCAATGGTCATTGTTTTTACCATAAAAAGGGGCGAATCAGCAGTTAGTTCTTACCTTTTCGCCCCTCCTTTCTTTTTATGTTTACTTTTTGAAATTAAATTTCTTCTTTTTTGATGAATTCTGTACGAATCTCTTGTGGTGAAATGAGGCCTCTATGAACTGGGTATGGTCGTTCAAGTAGGTCAAGGAAGAGATGTTGACTTTCCGGTACACGTACATTTTCACTACACATATTGTAGTAGCGAAGCACATAGCCTTCTTCATTTTCAGCTACCTTAAAGGCTGTTGGACAGATTTGCGGTATGCTGAGAACAGAATGGCTCAAGAGGCTACCAGTCGCAGCCACGCTTCCTTCTTGTTTAGCAAGCTGAAGGCTGGTAAATGGTGTCTGCAAGGCTTTAGCACGACGATAGGCTGAAAAGCGTTCTTGGGCTTGGTGGCATTCAAACGCAAACTCGACTTCAAACTCACGCAAGCATTGTGCTTCTGGTGTTGGGAAGTAACCCCAGTCACCTAGCTCACCTGATGCACGCAAAATAGTCACTGCAATGGTGTCGTCTCCAAGGATTTCGTATTCATTCAATCCCTTGTTGGATACAGTCACACCTTTTTCATCGTCATATAGACTAACAAAGGCTTGTTGGTGTTGAGGATTTTCAGGATTTTCCCATGAAGCAGCTGGTTTGTTTGGTCGTGTCACCACTTCATAGATGCTTTCAGAGTCATTGCTTGGACGCGTGTTATGAGTCTTGACCAAGAGACGGATACGGTGGTCTTTGGCAGTGTTAGTAAAGCGAGTCTTGCAACGGATTTGTGGATTATCAACGAAGACAGTCAACTCAGTTTCCAGAGGAATGCTTGTCAATTCTTCTGAACGTCCAGCCTCACGCTTCATAAACTCGATGATACCTTTTTGCTCTTCTTCTAGCTTTTCATCGGCACTGACAGGCACTGTCAATTCATGTTTGAGCAAAATCTTAGCGTAGCGAGCTGTGTTTTCCAAGACCTCATATCCCTTAAGCTCTGCATAGATTGGCTCTGTTCCTTTTGGTTGGAAATAGATATACTCGTTTCCGATGTCACCACGGTCTTCGAAGCGGATAAAGTCTTCGTAGGCTTCGTGAGTTGTCTTGTCATAGACTGTGATGTTGTCATCCACACTCACCGTTACAAATGGCGTATCAATCACTCCGTTTTGGTAAATACCGTCGCGGTGTTCTTGCTCTCCTTCCAGCAATTGGAAGGTTGTCCAAGAAAGTGGCGCTAGGTGAACTGGGATGGTCACGCGCACTTGTCGAGCAATACGAGCTTGGCGGAACTTGTCTTTTGGCAAATCATACTCAAAATTAGCTCCCAGATCTTCGATTTTCGCTTCTACAGCATGGCCTTCCAAGTCTTCGACACGATAGTTTGGCAAGGTCAAGGCTGCCATTTTCTTGTAGCCTTCTGTTGGGTGCAATTCCTTGAAATCACAAATCGCCACATCAATCACGGTGCTGACCGTATCAACCTTGTCATGCAAACCTGTGTTAATGACAGTAAAGAGATGGTCGCTTTGCGCTTCGTGAGTTGCAATTTTGCCCCTCCACTCATTGAGAAGATTGGTCTTAACGAAGTTTCCAACTTGGTTGACCTTGGCAAAACGCGTTTCCATCTCACGGTGAACTTCGTCAATACTACAGCCACAGATGCTATCATGCGGCGCATTTTGCAAAAGAGTTTTCCAAGCATAGGTCAACTGATCCTTGTGGTTATGACCCCCAGTGATAATAGTCAAGGGTTCTACAACTTGCTCTAGGAGGTTGCTATTTTCTTGGAAGGATTGTTTGAGATAAATACGAGATGAAGAAGTGTTGGCAAGTGTGTACCAGCCGTCTGTTTCCTGACTGGTCAACTCACCTGTAACCGTTGATAACTGCTCTGGTAGAGCACTTTCCACAGCTTGAACATATTCATCAAAAGAGCTATGAACAAAGGTTACATCTGGGAAGAGTTCATTTGCCACACGAATGGCTTCACTCAAATTTTTCTGGACAGGCTGATGGTCACAGCCGTTCATCATCAACCACTGATTGGTCGAAGCATAGTCACGTACGTCTGCCAGTTTTTGTTTCCAGAAGGTCAAGGCCTCGTCTTTATCAACTGGAATTTCATTCCCATTACTGTACCAGTTGGCAAAGAGAATCCCGAGGACACGACTTCCGTCCGCACCCTGCCAGTACATTTCTGAAAACTGGGAAGTAAACTGCTCATCTTCGAGAACTTGGTTGTCAAATCCAATCGGCTTCACACCACGACCAAAGGCTGCCACGTGAATGCCTGATTTTTGAAGAATTTGAGGCGCTTGTCCCATATTTCCAAAGGTATCTGGGAAGTAACCAATCTGAGTAGATTTGCCCCATTTTGCAGCCTCCTGCTGACCGATAAGAGTGTTGCGGACATTGGCTTCACTTGAAATCAAGTAGTCATCTTGCAAGATGTAAAAAGGACCAATTTTAAGTTTGCCTTCGTCGATGTATCGTTGGACTTTGTCGCGATTTTCAGGGCGAATCTCCAAGTAGTCATCAAGGACAATGGTTTGTCCATCCAAGTGGAAACTCTTGAACTCAGGGTCATTTTCAAAGAGATCAAAGAGATTGTCAAACAATTCCACCAACTGCATACGGTGGCTTTCAAAAGGCAAGTACCACTCACGATCCCAGTGACTATGTGAGATAATATGTACAACAACATTTTCCATGAAGTAAAACCTCATTCTAAATTTAAATTTTTATTGTTAACGTTTTAAATGTAAATTTGTGATTCTTTCCAAGAATCAGTTACGCTAAAGCGTGTTCCTTAGCGGATATCCAAGTAATCCAAGACCAATTCACAGAACATCATGTTGGCCCAAGAGAACCATTCACGAGAATAAAGAGTTGGGTCATCCACGTGGAAGCTTTCGTGCATAACACCTGTACCACCATCGCAAGCAACCAGCTGAGCCAGCAAGAATTTCTTCTCTGCCTTATCTCTTGTTGTCAAGCCTTGGATAGAAAGAGCAATTGGCCAGATATAGCGATAGAAGGTATGAGAACTTCCGAGCCCACTAGCGTATTCTCCTTGGTAGAAATATGGATTTTCCGGGCTCAGAATAGTCCGACGAGTGGCTTGATAGACTTCGTCGTTGATATCGCAGTAGC
>CAJZLM010000003.1:0-17856 GCA_916050595.1 Streptococcus mitis
GGCCAGCGCTCCAAGCACGATCCTGCCAGATACAACCTACTATGCAGAAGACCATCCTCAGCGCGAAGAGCTCTTGACTCTTTGGAAAGAAACCAGCGCAAATCTCCTCAAGGCTTATGATTTCTCTGATGAAGAAATTGAAGACTTGTTAGAGAAAAGACTAGAATTGGACCGTCGAGTTGCGTCAGTAGTGCTCTCTAATGAAGAAAGTTCAGAGTATGCTAAGCTCTACCATCCATATTCTTATGAAGATTTCAAGAAATTTGCGCCTGCCCTACCTCTGGATGACTTTTTCCAAGCCGTTCTTGGACAAGTACCAGACAAGGTTATCGTAGACGAGGAACGTTTCTGGCAAGCAGCAGATCAATTCTATAGTGAAGAGGCATGGCCTCTCCTCAAGGCAACCTTAATTTTAAGTGTTGTGAATCTCTCAACCAGCTATTTAACAGAAGAAATCCGTGTCTTGTCAGGTGCCTATAGCCGTGCGCTTTCTGGAGTTCCAGAAGCCAAAGACAAGGTCAAGGCAGCTTATCAACTAGCACAAGGTCCTTTCAAACAAGCCCTGGGTCTATGGTATGCCCATGAAAAATTCTCTCCAGAGGCCAAGGCAGATGTAGAGAAAAAAGTGGCAACTATGATTGATGTCTATAAGGAACGCTTGGCCAAAAACGACTGGCTGACTCCAGAAACTCGTGACAAGGCCATCGTCAAACTCAATGTCATCAAGCCTTATATCGGCTACCCAGAAGAATTGCCAGAACGCTACAAGGACAAGGTAGTGGATGAGACTGCTAGCCTTTTTGACAATGCTCTAGCCTTTGCGCGTGTGGAAATCAAACACAGTTGGAGCAAGTGGAATCAGCCTGTAGACTACAAGGAATGGGGCATGCCTGCTCATATGGTCAATGCCTACTACAATCCACAGAAGAACCTGATTGTCTTCCCAGCAGCTATTTTACAGGCGCCTTTCTATGACTTGCATCAGTCATCTTCTGCCAACTATGGTGGTATCGGAGCGGTTATCGCCCATGAAATTTCTCACGCCTTTGATACCAATGGAGCTTCCTTTGATGAAAATGGAAGTCTCAAGGACTGGTGGACAGAGAGCGACTATGCTGCTTTCAAGGAGAAAACACAAAAAGTCATTGACCAATTTGATGGGCAAGATTCTTATGGTGCAACCATCAACGGTAAATTGACTGTATCAGAAAACGTGGCTGACTTGGGAGGAATCGCTGCAGCGCTTGAAGCAGCTAAGAGAGAAGCAGACTTCTCAGCAGAAGAATTCTTCTACAATTTCGGTCGCATCTGGCGCATGAAAGGTCGTCCAGAATTTATGAAACTTTTGGCTAGCGTTGATGTGCACGCGCCAGCCAAACTCCGTGTCAATGTACAAGTACCAAACTTCGATGATTTCTTTACAACCTATGATGTCAAAGAAGGAGATGGTATGTGGCGTTCGCCAGAAGACCGCGTGATTATTTGGTAAGGCAAAAAATCTAGTCATCAGAAAAAGGCATCCAATCAAGGTTTTCACACCTGATTGGATGCCTTTTGTAATAGAAAGATTTGCTGGATAGTTTACTTAAATTGTGCTATTGATTGTCATCATTTGACTAGAAAAAAGGATTGAAAGTTTTTTCGTGAGCGATAGTAGTAGCTGGACCATGCCCTGGATAGACATCATAGTTTGGTAGAGTGAAGAGTTGGGTCTGGATACTATGAAGGAGTTGTTCCATACTACCAGTTGGAAGGTCGGTTCGTCCAATGGTTTCACGGAATAGGGCATCTCCTGTCAAGACTAGGTGAGCATCAGGAAAGACTAGGGAAACACCACCGATAGAATGTCCTGGTGTTGGTAAGACGGTGAAACGAAATTCCTCCAGCTGATATTCCTCATGAAAGACAAAGGTGTGTTCTGCAGGTTTTGCGACCACATCTGCCATATCATCGTGGCGAGGAAGCCCAGAGAGATTATCGACGGGAGTATAGAGCCAGCTGGCTTCACTCTCTGCGATATAGACCGGAGGATTGCCAAAAGTCTCGCGAACTAGGTCCAGACTCATGATATGGTCATAATGGGCGTGGGTAAGGAGAATAGCACAGATCGGTTTGTTGATATTCTCGATTGTCTGACGAATAGCGTCCCAATGGCTGCCAGGATCGACGACGATGAGGTGCTTTTCACCTTCCAGGTAATAGGTGTTTTCATAGGCAACAGGATTCACAGTTTTATGGATTTTCATACTAGCTCCAATCTCAAAGAATGTACTAATACTCTTCGAAAATCTCTTCAAACCGCGTCAACTTTATCTACAACCTCAAAGCAGTGCTTTGAGCAGCCTGCGGCTAGTTTCCTAGTTTGCTCTTTGATTTTCATTGAGTCTTGGCCTCAGGTTTCCATTTGCAATCAGAAAGGGATTTTATGTCCATTATTCAAAAACTTTGGTGGTTTTTCAAGTTAGAAAAACGCCGTTATCTAGTCGGGATTGTGGCCCTGGTCTTGGTTTCCGTCCTCAATCTCATTCCCCCTATGGTTATGGGGCGGGTCATTGATGCTATCACATCGGGGCAATTAACCCAGCAGGACCTCCTTCTTGACCTATTTTACTTGCTTCTTGCGGCCTTTGGGATGTACTATCTGCGCTATGTTTGGCGGATGTATATCCTTGGGACTTCCTACCGTCTGGGACAGATTATGCGCTCTCGCTTGTTTGAGCATTTCACAAAAATGTCTCCAGCCTTTTATCAAACCTATAGGACGGGGGACCTGATGGCACACGCAACCAACGATATCAATGCCTTAACGCGTCTGGCAGGGGGAGGGGTTATGTCAGCGGTTGATGCCTCAATCACAGCTTTAGTGACCTTGTTGACCATGCTCTTTAGCATTTCATGGCAGATGACCTTGGTTGCCATTCTTCCCCTGCCTTTCATGGCTTATGCGACCAGTCGTCTAGGGAGAAAGACCCACAAGGCCTTTGGCGAATCCCAAGCTGCCTTTTCCGAACTTAATAACAAGGTACAGGAGTCTGTATCAGGTATTAAAGTGACCAAGTCTTTCGGTTACCAGGCGGACGAGTTGAAGTCCTTTCAGGCAGTCAATGAATTGACCTTCCAAAAGAACCTGCAAACCATGAAATACGATAGTCTCTTTGACCCCATGGTTCTCTTGTTTGTTGGTTCCTCCTATGTTTTAACGCTCTTGGTCGGCTCCTTGATGGTTCAGGAAGGGAAGATTACAGTTGGAAATCTAGTAACCTTTATCAGCTATTTGGATATGTTGGTTTGGCCTCTCATGGCCATTGGTTTCCTCTTTAATATCACTCAAAGAGGAAAGGTTTCCTACCAGCGGATTGAGGAACTTTTGTCTCAGGAATCACCTGTACAAGACACTGAGTTTCCTCTAGACGGTATTGAAAATGGACGCTTGCAGTACGATATTGATAGCTTTGCCTTTGAAAATGAGGAAACACTGACAAATGTTCACTTTAGTTTGGAAAAAGGGCAAACTCTGGGCTTGGTTGGTCAGACAGGCTCTGGAAAAACGTCCTTAATCAAGCTCCTTTTGCGTGAATATGATGTGGATAAGGGTGCTATTTACCTAAACGGTCATAATATTCGTGACTATCGTCTGACAGATCTTCGTAGTCTCATGGGCTACGTCCCTCAGGACCAGTTCCTCTTTGCGACTTCAATCTTAGACAATATTCGCTTTGGGAATCCTGATTTACCCCTTTCAGCGGTCGAGGAAGCGACTAAGCTAGCCCAAGTTTACCAAGACATTGTAGACATGCCTAAAGGATTTGATACGTTGATTGGTGAAAAGGGAGTCAGTCTTTCTGGAGGTCAAAAGCAGCGTCTGGCCATGAGTCGGGCTATGATTTTAGACCCTGATATCTTGATTTTGGATGATTCTTTGTCGGCCGTGGATGCCAAGACAGAGTATGCGATTATCGACAACCTCAAGGAGACGCGAAAGGACAAGACAACCATTATTACGGCTCATCGCCTCAGTGCGGTTGTCCATGCAGATTTGATTTTAGTTCTGCAAAATGGCCAAATTATCGAACGAGGCAGGCATGAAGACTTGCTAGCTTTGGATGGCTGGTATGCCCAAACCTACCAGTCTCAGCAGCTGGAAATGAAGGGAGAAGAAGATGCGGAATAAGAAAGAACAATGGGTTGTATTGAAGCGCTTGATGTCCTATCTCAAGCCCTATGGACTCCTGACCTTTTTGGCACTCAGCTTTCTCCTAGCGACGACGGTCATTAAAAGCGTCATTCCCCTTGTGGCCTCCCACTTTATCGATCAGTATCTCAGAAATCTCAACCAACTCGCTGTGATCGTTTTGCTGGCCTACTATGGCCTTTATATCCTACAAACTCTGGTCCAGTATGTCGGCAATCTTCTCTTTGCGCGCGTGTCTTACAGTATTGTTAGAGATATTCGTCGAGATGCCTTTGCCAATATGGAAAAGCTGGGTATGTCTTATTTTGACAAGACGCCAGCAGGATCTATCGTCTCTCGTTTGACAAATGACACCGAGACTATTAGTGATATGTTTTCGGGGATATTATCCAGCTTTATCTCAGCAGTTTTCATCTTTCTGACAACCCTTTATACCATGTTGGTGTTGGATTTTCGTTTGACAGCTTTGGTCTTGCTCTTTCTCCCCTTGATTTTCATTTTGGTCAATCTCTATCGGAAAAAATCAGTGAAAATCATTGAGAAAACCAGAAGTCTCTTGTCAGATATCAATAGCAAGCTGGCTGAAAACATCGAGGGAATCAGAATAATCCAGGCCTTTAATCAAGAGAAGCGCCTACAGTCAGAGTTTGATGAAATCAACCAAGAACACTTGGTCTATGCCAACCGTTCTGTAGCCTTGGATGCCCTCTTTTTGCGCCCTGCCATGAGTTTGCTGAAACTCCTAGGATATGCAGTTTTAATGGCCTATTTTGGCTATCGTGGCCTTTATCTGGGAATAACTGCCGGGACTATGTATGCCTTTATCCAGTACATCAACCGCCTTTTTGACCCCTTGATTGAAGTAACGCAAAACTTTTCAACCCTTCAAACTTCCATGGTTTCTGCAGGCCGTGTCTTTGCCCTGATAGACGAGAGGACCTATGAGCCCCTTCAAAATGATGGGCAGGACGAGATCAAAGAAGGCAATATCCGTTTTGAACATGTATGTTTCTCTTATGATGGAAAACATCCGATTCTGGATGACATTTCTTTCTCTGTTAATAAGGGTGAAACCATAGCTTTTGTAGGGCATACAGGTTCTGGGAAATCTTCGATTATTAATGTCCTCATGCGCTTTTATGAATTTCAGTCAGGGCGAGTTCTCTTGGATGATGTGGATATCAGGAACTACAGTCAGGAAGAGTTGAGAAAAAACATCGGTCTGGTCTTGCAGGATCCCTTCCTCTATCATGGGACCATTAAGTCCAATATCGCCATGTACCAAAATATTAGTGATGAGCAGGTACAGGCTGCAGCTAGCTTCGTAGATGCAGATTCCTTTATTCAAGAACTTCCTCATGGTTACGACTCCCCTGTGTCTGAGCGTGGTTCGAGTTTTTCTACTGGTCAACGCCAGCTTCTTGCCTTTGCTAGAACAGTTGCCAGCCAGCCTAAAATCCTGATTTTGGATGAAGCGACAGCCAATATAGACTCTGAAACAGAAAGCATGGTTCAAGCTTCTCTGGCTAAGATGAGACAAGGGCGGACAACCATTGCCATTGCCCACCGCCTTTCGACTATCCAAGACGCCAACTGTATCTACGTATTGGACAAGGGGCGCATCATCGAGAGCGGAACCCATGAGGAACTCTTGGCTCTGGGTGGAACCTACCACAAGATGTATAGCTTGCAGGCAGGGGCCATGTCCTAATACTCTTTGAAAATCTCTTAAAACCAGGTCAGCTTTATCTGCAACCTAAAAGCTGTACTTTGATTTTCATTGAGTGTAAGAAGGAAATCCTTCAAATTACAGATTTCTTTCACCGCCTTTTCCATTTTGTGGTATAATGAAAAATGTTGACAAATAGTATAATAAAAACAAAGGAGAAACAGCATGCTGAAATGGGAAGACTTGCCCGTGGAAATGAAATCAAGCGAGGTTGAGTCTTACTACCAGCTTGTCTCTAAAAGGAAGGGTTCGCTGATTTTCAAGCGTTGTTTGGACTGGGTTCTAGCCTTAGTCGTACTAGTTCTAACCTCTCCAATCTTTCTGATCTTGAGTATTTGGATCAAGTTGGATAGCAAGGGGCCAGTGATTTACAAACAAGAGCGCGTGACCCAGTACAATCGACCTTTCAAGATTTGGAAGTTCCGTACCATGGTGACGGATGCAGACAAAAAGGGAAGTCTGGTGACTTCTGCTAACGATAGCCGCATTACCAAGGTTGGCAATTTTATCCGCCGTGTTCGTTTAGATGAACTACCTCAGTTGGTCAATGTTCTTAAAGGTGAGATGTCCTTTGTCGGTACACGACCTGAAGTTCCGCGCTACACAGAGCAGTATAGCCCTGAAATGATGGCGACCTTGCTTTTGCCGGCAGGGATTACCTCTCCGGCCAGCATTCACTACAAGGATGAGGACACTATCATCAGTCAAATGACGGAGAAAGGTCTGTCGGTTGACCAAGCCTATGTCGAACACGTCCTTCCTGAAAAGATGCGCTATAACCTCGCCTATCTCCGAGAGTTTAGTTTCCTTGGAGACATCAAAATCATGTTTCAAACCGTGTTTGAAGTGCTAAAATAAAGTAGTCATGAGAGAATGAGTACAGATAAAAGGAGCAAATCAATGTCAAATTACAATATTCCATTTTCACCACCCGATATTACGGAAGCAGAAATTGCTGAAGTAGCGGATACCCTGCGTTCTGGTTGGATTACAACAGGTCCTAAGACCAAAGAACTGGAGCGTCGCTTGTCTCAATATACACAGACGCCCAAGACTGTCTGTCTTAACTCTGCAACTGCCGCTCTTGAGTTGATTTTGCGTGTTTTGGAAGTGGGTCCTGGAGATGAAGTCATCGTTCCAGCTATGACTTATACAGCTTCATGTAGTGTCATCACTCACGTAGGAGCGACCCCTGTCATGGTGGATATTCAAGCAGATACGTTTGAGATGGACTATGACTTGCTGGAGCAAGCTATCACTGAAAAGACAAAGGTGATCATCCCAGTAGAGCTCGCAGGGATTGTTTGCGACTATGACCGTTTGTTCCAAGTTGTGGAAAAGAAACGTGACCTCTTTACTGCTTCAAGCAAGTGGCAAAAAGCCTTTAACCGTATTGTGATTGTCTCTGATAGTGCCCACGCTTTGGGATCAACTTACAAGGGTCAACCGGCTGGTTCTATCGCTGACTTTACTTCCTTCTCATTCCACGCCGTTAAGAACTTTACAACGGCAGAAGGTGGAAGTGCCACTTGGAAAGCCAATCCAGCGATTGACGATGAAGAGATGTACAAGGAATTCCAAATCCTTTCCCTTCATGGTCAAACAAAGGATGCCCTAGCTAAGATGCAACTGGGTTCATGGGAATACGATATCGTGACACCAGCCTACAAGTGCAATATGACAGATATCATGGCTTCCCTTGGTTTGGTACAATTGGACCGCTATCCAAGTTTGTTGCAACGTCGTAAGGACATTGTGGACCGCTATGATCGTGGTTTTGCAGGTTCTCGCATCCATCCACTGGCACATGAGACTGACACAGTCGAGTCTTGTCGTCACCTCTACATCACCCATGTAGAAGGAGCGAGCCTAGAAGAACGCAATCTTATCATCCAAGAATTGGCCAAAGCAGGAATTGCAAGTAATGTCCACTACAAACCGCTTCCTCTCTTGACAGCCTATAAGAATCTTGGTTTTGATATGGCAAACTATCCTAAGGCCTATGCCTTCTTTGAAAATGAAATTACGCTCCCTCTTCACACTAAATTAAGCGATGAAGAAGTGGACTATATCATTGAGACTTTCAAAACAGTTTCTGAAAAAGTGCTAGCTTTATCAAAAAAATCGTAAAAAAGTCTTGACAAAGAAAAAACAAAGTATTAAAATAAGTTCAACAAATCAGAAAAGTAACTATTTTTGATCTTCAGGGAGCCTGTGGTGATTGTGAACAGGTGGTTGGAAGTAGTGAAAGTGGGCTGATTTTAAAAATGAATTTGAAACAATGAAAATTCGGTGCGCACACCTTACAGTGCAGCTTGTTGTTAGACAAGGCAGAGATGTAGAGGGGAATAGTCCCTTTATAATTGAGGTGGCACCGCGTTACCAACGCCCTCACATGGAAGTAGATTCTGTGTGTGGGCTTTTTCATATCTTGAAAACAGTAGAAAAGAGAAAAATTTTATGACAACTAAAGGTTATTTTGGACAATTTGGTGGTAGTTTTGTACCGGAGCCGATTCAGGCTTTGTTGGATGAGTTGGAAGTGACATTTGAAAAGTACAAAGATGATCCAGGGTTTTTGGCAGAATTTCGTCATTACTTAAAGGACTATTCAGGTCGCGAAACACCGCTCTATTTTGCGGAAAGTTTGACAGATCACTTAGGTGGCGCTAAGATTTATCTCAAGCGCGAAGATCTTAACCACCTTGGTTCTCACAAGCTCAACAACGTTTTAGGGCAAATTCTTCTTGCTAAACGTATGGGCAAAAAACGTGTTATCGCAGAAACAGGAGCTGGTCAGCACGGTGTTGCGACGGCAGCAGCTGCAGCCAAGTTTGGTATGGCCTGTGATGTCTACATGGGGGCAGAGGATGTGGAGCGTCAACGTCTCAATGTTTTCCGTATGGAGATGATGGGGGCGACAGTTCACGCAGTTGAAACGGGGACACGAACTCTTAAGGATGCGGTTGATGCAGCCTTTGGAGCATGGATGAATGACCTTGAAGCCTTCTACGTTTTGGGATCTGCTGTAGGACCACACCCTTATCCTACAATTGTCCACGAGTTCCAAAAGGTCATCAGTGAAGAATCACGTCGTCAAATCTTAGAAAAAGAAGGTCGTTTACCAGACTACGTCATTGCCTGTGTAGGTGGTGGTTCCAATGCCATCGGTGCTTTTTCACAGTATGTGGCTGATGAAGAAGTCAAATTGGTTGGGGTAGAAGCTGCTGGTCACGGACTTGACACAGACAAGCATGCAGCTACTATGACAAAAGGTAGTATCGGCATTGTCGACGGCATGAAGACATATGCAGTCTTTAAGGAAGACGGAGAGCTGGCTCCGGTTTACTCTATCTCAGCTGGTTTGGACTATCCAGGTGTTGGACCAGAACACGCCTACTTCAAAGACTCAGGTCGTGTGGAATATGTGGCTGCGACGGATGAAGAAGCTGTTCAAGCCCTCCTCCTTCTCAGCAAGACTGAAGGGATTATCCCAGCCATTGAAAGTTCGCACGCGATCGCAGAAGCAGTCAAACGTGCACCGAAACTAAGCAAAGATGAGATTATCATCATCAATGTCTCTGGTCGTGGAGACAAGGACGTAGCTGCAATTGCAGACTATCTAGAAGCTAAAAAATAAAAGATGGAAAAATTACAGTCTTTTCTCTCACAGAGAGCTTGTGGTTGCTGAAAACAAGCAGAGAAAGCTGTAAGGTTGGGTCCATCTGAAAATGAGAGAAGAAAACATAATTCTCAAGGGAGTGCCCTTTATCGCACAGCCTGTTACAAGAAGGTTCTGAGACAGGAATGAGAGATAGGAGAAATCCTATAATTGAGGTGGCACCGCGAATTTCGTCCTCACGCAAGTTATTTTGCGTGGGGATTTTTATATGTCTATTATAGGTTCAGCTGTTTAGTTTTAAATTATTGTTCATTAAATAGATTGCTAAAAAAAATTTGCGAACGAAGTGAGCTTTTAAAAGCTGTTTCCCGCCATAGTGGTATCCTATAGAAGCAAATATGCTTCTATAGGACGGAATTTTTGAGACCAAAGGCTCAAAAATTAGGGATGAAATTTTGAAGAAAGTTGCTCCCGTCCGCACTATTTAAGGGAAATAGAAAAAGATAAAAATTAAAAATAAGGAACTGAAGGGAAATTACAATGGAACGAATCATTCATGGAGATGTCTTATCACCAATCTTGGCTTATATGCGCCTAAAGGGGCAACACAAGGTGATCTTAGAGAGTATTCCGAGAGACAAGGAAACAGCTCGTTTTTCTATCCTAGCCTATAATCCTGTTTTTGAGATTAAGTTTGAAAATGGAGTCCTTTATCAAAATGGTCAAGTGATTGATCGTGATCCCTTGGATTTTCTTTATGAAGTGACTCATAAGAGACAGCACCATTCAGACCTCCCTTTTGGTGGTGGGGCAATTGGTTTTGTTGGTTACGATATGATTTCGCTTTATGAAGAAATTGGTCAAATCCCTCAAGATACGATTGGAACGCCAGACATGCATTTCTTCGTCTATGAGAGTTACATGGTCTTTGACCACAAGAAGGAAAAAATCCATGTCATCGAGGATGCTCTTTATAGTGAGCGTAGCCAAGAAGACTTGGAAGAAGCCTTGAACCAAGTGCTTGAGGAATTACGCATTCCTGCTCCAAATGAATTTGAAGACTTGGATCTATCTCCACTGGACTTCAAACCGCATATCGCTCCTCAGAAGTTTGAGGAAATGGTGGAAACAGCTCGTGACTTGATTCGTAATGGCGATATGTTCCAATGTGTACTCAGTCAGCGCTTCTCAGCAGAAGTTACTGGAAATCCATTTGACTTCTACAGAAATCTCCGCGTGACTAATCCTTCTAATTACCTTTATTTCTATGATTTTGGGGATTATCAAATCATCGGAGCTAGTCCAGAAAGTTTGGTTTCTGTCAAAAATGGCATCGTGACAACCAATCCGATTGCAGGGACACGACCAAGAGGCGCTACGGATGAAGAAGACAAGGATTTGGCGACAGACCTGCTTTCGGATGAGAAGGAAACAGCAGAGCATCGGATGTTAGTAGACTTGGGACGAAATGATATTGGCCGCATCTCTGAAACGGCCAGTGTTCAAGTCACTAAGTATATGGAAGTGGAGCTCTTCCGCTATGTCATGCATTTGACCAGTGTGGTCAAAGGGTGTTTGCTTCCAGAACTCACTGCCATGGATGCCTTGAAAGCAACACTTCCTGCTGGAACTGTTTCTGGAGCACCAAAAATTCGCGCGATGAGACGTATCTATGAACTGGAAACAGAAAAACGAGGCGTATACGCAGGAGCAATCGGCTACTTGTCTGCGACGGGTGATATGGACTTCGCCATTGCTATCCGAACGATGATTCTCAAAAATCAAACAGCCTATGTGCAGGCTGGGGCAGGGATTGTCTACGACTCTATTGCCCAAAACGAATACCAAGAAACCATTAACAAAGCAAAATCTATGACTAGAATTGGAGAACTAAGACCATGATTTTATTAATTGACAACTATGATTCTTTTACTTATAACTTGGCCCAATACATTGGGAATTTTGCAGAAGTTCAGGTCTTGAGAAATGATGATCCCAGGCTGTATGAAGAAGCTGGAAAAGCAGATGGTCTGGTCTTTTCGCCCGGTCCTGGTTGGCCAGTTGATGCTGGAAAGATGGAAGACATGATTCGTGATTTTGCTGGCAAGAAGCCGATTCTTGGGATTTGTTTGGGCCACCAAGCTATCGCAGAAGTCTTTGGCGGTAAGCTAGGCTTGGCTCCCAAAGTCATGCATGGGAAACAGAGCAATATCAGCTTTGAAGCGCCATCTGTTTTGTATCAAGGCATCGAGGACGGCCGTGCGGTCATGCGTTACCACAGTATTTTGATTGAAGAAATGCCAGAAGACTTTGAAGTGACAGCTCGTTCAACTGATGACCAAGCTATTATGGGAATTCAACACAAAAATCTTCCAATTTATGGCTTCCAGTACCATCCAGAAAGTATCGGAACGCCAGATGGCTTGTCTTCTATTCGGAATTTTATCGAGAAGGTTGTAAAGTGAGGAAACTAGGATGAAAGAGATTATTGAAAAACTAGCAAAATTTGAAAATTTATCAGGTGTGGAAATGACGGATGTCATTGAGCGTATCGTAACTGGGCGTGTAACTGAAGCGCAAATTGCTTCTCTCCTCTTAGCTCTTAAGATGAAGGGGGAAACACCTGAAGAACGCACAGCCATTGCCCAAGTCATGAGAGGGCATGCCCAACATATTCCAACTGAAATTCATGATGCCATGGACAACTGTGGTACAGGTGGGGACAAGTCTTTCAGCTTTAACATCTCTACAACTGCAGCCTTTGTCTTGGCTGGTGGCGGTGTTCACATGGCCAAGCATGGTAACCGCTCGATTTCTTCTAAATCTGGTTCTGCAGATGTCCTCGAAGCCTTGGGCATCAACCTAGACCTCAAACCAGCTGAACTAGGTAAGGTCTTTGATAAAACTGGAATCGTCTTTCTCTTCGCTAAAAATATGCACCCAGCTATGAAATACATCATGCCAGCTCGTTTGGAATTGGGAATTCCAACCATTATGAACTTGACTGGTCCCCTGATTCACCCAATGGCCTTGGAAACACAGCTTCTTGGAATTAGTCGTCCAGAACTTCTAGAAAGTACAGCTCAGGTTTTGAAAAATATGGGTCGCAAACGTGCCATCGTGGTTGCTGGGCCAGAAGGACTGGATGAAGCTGGTTTGAATGGAACAACCAAGATTGCTCTTCTTGAAAATGGCGAAATCACCTTGTCAAGCTTTACTCCAGAGGATTTGGGGATGGAGCGCTACGCTATCGAAGATATCCGTGGTGGCAATGCTCAGGAAAATGCAGAAATTTTGCTCAGCGTTCTTAAAAACGAACCAAGTCCATTCTTGGAAACGACAGTTTTAAATGCTGGTCTTGGTTTCTATGCTAATGGTAAGGTTGATAGCATCAAGGATGGAGTTGCCTTGGCTCGTCAAGTCATTGCTAGTGGCAAGGCCCTTGAAAAACTCAGACTGTTACAGGAGTACCAAAAATGAGTCAGGAATTTTTAGCACGAATCTTGGAGCAGAAGGCGCGTGAGGTTGAGCAGATGGAGCTGGAGGAAATCCAGCCCCTGCGCAAGACCTATCGCTTGGCTGACTATCTAAAACAACACCAAGACCGTTTACAGGTAATCGCTGAAGTCAAGAAAGCTAGTCCTAGTCTGGGAGATATCAATCTCGATGTGGATATTGTGCAACAGGCCCAGACTTATGAAGCGAATGGCGCAGTGATGATTTCGGTTTTGACAGATGAAGTCTTCTTTAAAGGGCATTTGGATTATCTACGAGAGATTTCCAGTCAGGTAGAGATTCCGACGCTTAACAAGGACTTTATCATCGATGAAAAGCAAATCATCCGTGCTCGCAATGCAGGTGCGACAGTCATCTTGCTTATTGTCGCTGCCTTGTCAGAAGAACGCCTTAAGGAACTCTATGACTACGCGACAGAGCTTGGTCTAGAAGTCTTGGTGGAGACTCACAATCTAGCTGAACTAGAAGTGGCTCATAGACTTGGTGCTGAGATTATTGGGGTTAATAACCGCAATTTGACCACCTTTGAAGTCGACTTGCAGACCAGTGTAGATTTGGCCCAGCACTTTGAAGAAGGTCGCTATTATATTTCTGAATCTGCCATTTTCACAGGGCAGGATGCGGAACGAGTAGCACCATACTTTAACGGAATTTTGGTTGGGACAGCTCTCATGCAGGCAGAAGATGTAGCCCAGAGAATCAAGGAGTTGCAGATTGACAAAGGTTAAGATTTGTGGACTATCTACCAAAGAAGCGGTAGAAACAGCCGTTTCAGCAGGAGCCGACTACATCGGTTTTGTCTTCGCACCTAGTAAAAGACAGGTGACCTTGGATCAGGCTGCTGAGTTGGCAAAGCCCATTCCTGCTAATGTTAAGAAGGTTGGCGTATTTGTTTCACCAAGTCGGGCAGAATTGCTAGAAGCGATTGAAAAAGTTGGCTTGGACTTGGTTCAAGTTCACAGTCAGGTGGCGAATGATTTGTTTGAGGATTTGCCTTGTGCCAGCATTCAGGCTGTACAGGTGGATGGAGAGGGTCATGTGCCCAATTCTCAGGCAGATTATTTACTCTTTGATGCTCCTGTGGCTGGGAGTGGCCAGACCTTTGACTGGGGGCAACTGGATACGACGGAATTAGCTCAGCCCTTCTTTATCGCAGGTGGGCTTAATGAAGACAATGTAGCACAAGCAATTCAACACTTTACTCCCTATGCAGTCGATGTATCGAGCGGAGTGGAGACAGATGGACAAAAAGATCAGGAAAAGATTAGAAGATTTATAGAGAGGGTAAAGAATGGCATATCAAGAACCAAATAAAGATGGATTTTACGGAAAATTCGGTGGACGTTTCGTCCCAGAAACATTGATGACAGCAGTTTTGGAGTTGGAGAAAGCTTACCGTGAAAGTCAGGCAGACCCAAGTTTCCAAGAGGAATTAAACCAACTTTTGCGCCAGTATGTAGGACGTGAAACTCCTCTTTACTACGCAAAAAACTTGACCCAGCATATTGGCGGAGCCAAGATTTATCTGAAACGGGAAGACCTTAACCATACAGGGGCCCACAAGATTAACAATGCCTTGGGACAAGTTCTTCTGGCTAAACGTATGGGTAAAAAGAAAATTATCGCTGAAACGGGTGCTGGTCAGCACGGTGTGGCAACTGCAACTGCTGCAGCCCTCTTTAACATGGAATGTACCATCTATATGGGTGAGGAAGATGTTAAACGCCAAGCCCTCAATGTCTTCCGCATGGAGCTTTTGGGAGCCAAGGTTGAGGCAGTGACAGATGGTTCGCGCGTGCTCAAGGATGCAGTCAATGCAGCCCTTCGTTCATGGGTAGCTAATATTGATGATACCCACTATATCCTTGGTTCTGCCTTGGGGCCTCATCCTTTCCCAGAAATCGTTCGTGACTTCCAAAGTGTCATCGGTCGAGAAGCTAAGCAACAGTATCGCGATATGACAGGTCAAGATTTGCCAGATGCCCTAGTAGCCTGTGTTGGTGGTGGTTCTAATGCTATCGGGCTCTTCCATCCCTTTGTAGAAGATGAGTCTGTAGCTATGTATGGGGCTGAAGCAGCTGGACTTGGTGTAGACACAGAGCACCACGCAGCTACCTTGACCAAGGGTCGTCCGGGTGTCCTTCACGGTTCCCTCATGGATGTGCTCCAAGATGCCCATGGTCAAATTCTTGAAGCCTTCTCTATCTCAGCAGGATTGGACTATCCTGGTATCGGTCCAGAGCATTCTCACTACCACGATATTAAGCGTGCCAGCTATGTCCCTGTGACAGACGAAGAAGCCTTGGAAGGTTTCCAACTCTTGTCTCGTGTGGAAGGGATTATCCCAGCCTTGGAATCGAGTCATGCCATTGCTTTCGCAGTGAAATTGGCCAAAGAACTTGGACCAGAAAAGTCTATGATTGTCTGTCTATCAGGTCGTGGGGACAAGGATGTGGTTCAAGTCAAAGACCGCTTGGAAGCAGATGCAGTAAAGAAGGGAGAAACTTATGCCTAAGACACTAACAGAAAAATTGAACGCTATTAAAGCAGCTGGAAAAGGAATTTTCGTTCCCTATATCATGGCTGGTGACCACGAAAAAGGTTTGGACGGTCTTTCTGAAACAATTCACTTTTTAGAAGATTTGGGTGTTTCGGCTATTGAAGTTGGTATTCCCTTTTCAGACCCTGTTGCAGATGGACCTGTTATCGAAGAAGCTGGCTTGCGCAGTTTAGCCCACGGGACCTCTACCCAGGCTTTGGTTGAAACATTGAAAACCATTGAAACAGAGGTTCCACTTGTCATCATGACCTACTTCAACCCTCTCTTTCAGTACGGTGTGGAGAACTTTGTCAAAGATTTGGCAGATACAGCGGTTAAGGGCTTGATCATTCCAGACCTTCCTCATGAGCATACCAATTTTGTGGAGCCTTATTTGGCAGATACAGACATCGCTTTGATTCCCCTAGTTAGTTTGACGACAGGGCTTGAGCGTCAGAAAGAGTTGATTGATGGGGCAGAAGGATTCGTCTATGCGGTTGCCATCAATGGGGTGACAGGGAAATCAGGCAATTACCGCGCAGATTTGGACAAGCACTTGGCACAACTGCATCAAGTGGCCGATATCCCAGTCTTGACAGGTTTTGGCGTATCTAGTCAAGCTGATGTAGAACGCTTCAATGCGGTGTCAGATGGCGTTATCGTCGGTTCAAAAATCGTAAAAGCTCTCCACCAAGGAGAGCCGATTGAGGACTTTATCAAACAAGCAGTAGCTTACCAAAAATAATTACACAGGCAGCGAGTAAGAGGAAAGGCACGAAAGGAAGTCTTTCCTTTTTCTTTTGCAGTAGAAAGGCCAGGATGCCCGTCGCAGAAGCAAACTGAATCAAGATGAGTAATTCGGTTGCGCTAAAGACGATAGCACAAGAAGCTAAAAAGAGAAAATCCCCTGCACCCATGCGGATATCGATAAAATGAGCCACAATTCCAAGAGCAAGGAAGAAGACCATGACTAGATTCCAGCCAGAGGAAGCCATGAGGATTAGGTGGAAAGTCATCCAGACCAGTAGGGGATATTCCTGATGGCGAAAGTCGTAGATACCCAAGGTCAAACCGGCAGTTATGAGGACGACTTGTACCAAGGAAAGCCAGCCCCATGACCAAGCCAGAAAGAGGAGTCCTAAGCCTAGTTCAAAGAGGGCATACCAAATAGGATAAGGAGCCTTGCAGTAGCGACAGCGAAAGCGATTGAGCACCTGCGAGAGAATAGGAATCAAATCTAAGGGACGCAAGCGAGTCTGACAGGAATCGCAGTGACTAGCAGGTTGGATAATAGATTGCTCTGGAAAGCGGTCAATGACCAAACCAAGAAAGGAAGCGAGAATGCTCCCGACAAGAAAAAAATAAAAATCAATCATACTTATCTATTCGTAAAAAATGGGAGAAGTAGTATAATGGAGAAACATAGATAAGATGGTGAGGCAAAGATGACAATTCGTTTTGAAGAAAAGGTGAGCACAGAAAACGCTCAGCTCGTATGCAAATGGTCCAACTCCCTAGGCAAATCCTTTCAAGAACAATGGATGGGACCAATGATTCCTTTTCCCTTGACAATTCAAGTCTTGCAAGATTTGGAAGGAATCTTTTCAATCTTTGATGGACAAGAGTTTGTGGGGCTTATCCAGAAAATCAGGCTAGAAGACAGGAATCTTCATATCGGGAGATTTTTTATCAATCCCCAGAAACAGGGGCAGGGGTTAGGTAGCCAGGCTTTAAGGAAATTTGTTAGTTTGGCCTTTGAAAATGAAGACATAGATACTATTTCTCTAAATGTCTACGAGGCAAATCAAACAGCTTATAATCTTTACCAAAAAGAAGGATTTGAAATCGTTCAAATGGTTGAAGTACCTATACGAAAATACATCATGAAAAAGGTCAGATAGAACATAAATAACTTCGAGGAACTGTCCCCTTACAATTTTTAATTCTCAAACTTGTTGCAGAGAAATTTTCTTGATAAAATAGATACATGACGAGATATAAAGCTATAATTTCTTATGATGGCTACGCTTTTGCTGGTTTTCAACGGCAACCTCACGCGCGTAGTGTTCAAGAGGAAATTGAAAAAACCTTGACAAGGCTTAATAAAGGTTTAGGCGTTACGATTCATGGTGCGGGTCGGACGGACAGTGGTGTTCATGCATTAGGTCAGGTCATCCACTTTGATCTTCCCTATCAGATGGATGAGGAAAAACTTCGCTTTGCTCTCGATACCCAAAGTCCTGAAGATATCGATGTGAT
>CAJZLM010000004.1:0-17827 GCA_916050595.1 Streptococcus mitis
GCAGGGATTGACAATGGCATTCCAACGCTCTTGGTGACGACAGGTTTTACCAAGGCAGAAGAAGTAGCAGACCTGCCAATCGCACCGACACATGTGGTTTCTAGCCTTGCGGAGTGGGATTTTGATGAAAACTAAACTGACCTTTTGGAGCTCTATGCTTTTTCTCCTCTCCCTCTCAATCCTTTTGACCATTTATTTGGCTTGGATTTTTTATCCGCTGGATATTCAGTGGTTGAACTTAACGGATAGGGTCTATTTAAAACCAGAAACTATTCAGTACAACTTTCATATCTTGATGAATTACCTGACCAATCCTTTTAGTCAGGTCTTAGAGATGCCAGATTTTCGTTCGTCAGCAGCTGGTCTGCACCACTTTGCGGTGGTCAAGGACCTCTTTCACCTAGTTCAATTAGTTGCCCTTGTGACACTACCAAGCTTCTATTTCTTTGTCAATAAGATTGTTAAAAAGGGATTTTTATCTTTATTTAGTAAGGGACTTCTGACTCTAGTGGTCTTGCCTTTGCTGATTGGGCTTGGGGGAGTGTTGATTGGTTTTGACCAATTCTTTACTCTTTTCCATCAAATTCTCTTTGTGGGAGATGATACCTGGCTTTTTGACCCAGCCAAGGATCCAGTTATTTTAATTTTACCAGAGACCTTCTTCCTTCATGCCTTTCTCCTCTTTTTTGCCCTCTATGAAAGCTTCTTTGGCTATCTTTATCTAAAAAGTCGTAGGAAGTGAAACGAAAGATGTTCTTAATTTGTATATATAAAATTGTATATGATTTGAAACCATCGTTAAGAGTGAATTAACTAAATCTAAAATGTATCAATCGTTCGCAAACAGTCTATTTTTCTTGAAAAAATAGGCTTTTTTTCTAAAAATCTCTAGTCAAGCGCTTTATTTTTTTGTATAATAGAAGTAGCAAAGTATAGATAAGAAGAGAAAAGCATGATTACACTATTTCTATCACCGAGCTGTACTTCATGTCGTAAGGCAAAGGCCTGGTTAGAGAAACATAAGGTGCCCTTTGAGGAGCATAATATTATGACCAGTCCCTTAACAAGAAAAGAATTGCAACACATTCTTTCCTTGACCGAAAATGGTACTGATGACATCATTTCAACTCGTTCAAAAATTTTTCAAAAATTAGATATTGATGTAGAGAGTATCTCGGTATCAGAATTGCTTCATTTGATTGAGCAGTATCCTAGTCTTTTGCGTCGTCCAATTATTATTGATGCCAAACGCATGCAAATCGGTTTTAATGAAGATGAGATTCGTGCTTTTCTCCCTCGTAGTTACCGTAAACAAGAATTGAAAGAAGCAACATTGAGAGCTGGTATTGGATAGATGAACAAACAGTATAGTTACCCACTAGATTTGTCGTGGAGCACTGAAGAACTTGCTTCAGTGCTTTCTTTTTTTAATGATGTTGAAGCTGCCTATGAAAGCAAGGTAGAGGCTAAAAAGTTACTGGACTCCTATAAGGGATTCAAGGCGGTTGTGCCAAGCAAGAGTGAAGAGAAACGTTTGGGACGAGAATTTGAAACGGTTAGTGGCTATTCGCTTTATCGAGCGGTTCAGGCGGCCAAGGAAAAAGGGGAAGGAAAGATTTCTCTTGGAAAGTAAATTTGAATTTGCTAAAGAGCTAATTAAGAAAGCAGGCCAGTATATCCTTGACCACATGCAGGAAGACTTACGTGTTGAGACCAAGTCCTCTCCGACAGACTTGGTGACCCGACTGGACAAGGAAGTTCAGGAATTCTTGGTTAGTGAGATTTTGTCTCGTTATCCTGAGGATAAGATTTGTGCTGAAGAGGGCTGTTTGCGAGCTTCAGTTCAAGAGGGCAAGGTTTGGGTCATTGATCCGATTGATGGGACCAATAATTTTGTAGCCCAGCAGGAAGATTTTGCTGTCATGATGGCTTATTTTGAGAATGGTCAAGGGCAATTTGGTTTGATTTATGATGTGGTCAAGGGGGATTGTTATCACGGTGGTGGTAAGTTTCCAGTATGCCGAAATGATCAGCTCCTAGCTCCCTTTAAAGCAAAACCACTTGGAGATTTTCTCATTGCAGGGAATAGTGGTATGTTGGAAACCAATGAATGGGGCTTGGCTGATTTGGGACGAGCGGTCCTTGGTGTACGTGTCTATGGGAGTGCGGCCATTAGTTTTGCCAAGATTTTGTCAGGGCGTTTGTTGACCTATGTCACCTATCTGCAACCATGGGATTATGCTGCGGCTAGTATTTTAGGGGAAAGTCTGGGCTATCGGGTTGTGACTCTATCTGGTCAACCGCTTGATTTTCAAACCAGACAACCGGTCATGATGTTACCTCTTGAGATGCAGGAGGAAATTCAGTCCTATATTTACGAAAGGAAAAGAACTTAAATGCAATTTCCAGAAGGATTTGTTGAAAAATATGAAGAGATACTAGGAGATGAGGCAAGAGATTTTCTTGCCTCTTTTGAGGAGGAAGCGGTTTCGGCTTTTCGGGTCAATCCTTTAAAAGAAGCGCCAGTTTCCTTTCCTGATGCCATTCCTCAAACTCCTTGGGGTCACTATGGGAAGGTTTCAGGGAAATCGCCTGAGCATGTTACTGGTTTGATTTATTCGCAAGAACCCGCTGCCCAGATGGTTGCTCAGGTAGCCAAGCCCAGTCCTGGTATGAAGGTTTTGGACTTGGCAGCTGCACCGGGTGGTAAATCAACTCAATTAGCAGCCTATCTAGCAGGGGAGGGTCTTCTCGTTTCCAATGAAATTTCAAGCAAACGAGCTAAGATTTTAGTAGAAAACATGGAGCGATTTGGAGCGACAAATGTCGTGGTGACCAATGAATCTGCTGACCGTTTGGCCAAGGTTTTTAAGGGCTATTTTGACCTCATTGTCCTTGATGCCCCTTGCTCTGGTGAAGGAATGTTTCGTAAGCAACCAGATGCTATGGACTATTGGAGCTTAGATTATCCGAGTCAATGTGCTAGCTTGCAAAGAGAAATTCTGGAAGATGCAGTAACCATGCTAGCTGATGGTGGTCGTCTGGTTTATTCAACCTGTACCTGGGCACCTGAGGAAAATGAAGAAATAGTCAATTGGCTACTGGAAGAGTATGATTTTGATTTGCTACCAGTAGAGCATATCAATGGAATGGTAGCTGGTATTGACCTGCCAGAAACGGCTCGTATGTACCCACATCATTTTAAGGGAGAGGGGCAATTTGTAGCCCATTTACAATTTAGAGGTGACAATCCAGCTCCTAAATTTAAGGCAAGTAAGAGCAATCTCAGTCGAGAACAAGTTACTTTGTGGCAGGAATTTGCCCAAAAACACCTGAAAATCAATCTAAGGGGAATCTTGCAGACTTTTGGTGACCAACTCTATCTCCTGCCAGAACTTTTGCCAGATTTAGGGAAACTCAAGATTGCTCGGAATGGCCTGCATCTAGGGACCTTTAAGAAGAAACGCTTTGAGCCTAGTTTTGCTCTTGGTCTAGCCTTGAAACCGAGTCAGGTCAAGCAGTCGGTTGAAATTGACCAAGAAGCGTTTGTAAAGTATGTGGCTGGAGAAACCGTTCAGCTGGCGGAAAGTCTGCCTAATGGTTGGTACCAAGTTTTAGTTAAAGGAAATGGTTTGGGCTTTGCTAAGGTGACTGGAAATGTTTTGAAAAATTATTTTCCAAAAGGCCTCAGATTCAAGTGAAAATGCTAGTCAAAGTAGCTTGTCTATGTTATAGTGGAAGTATGGATTTTTTTCAAATTGTCTTTCATTTTAAGTCAAAATTGGTGGGAAAGGTAACTGAGCAAATTTCTAGTAAAACCAAGCTAGCAACTTCGGTTGGCTCCCAATTTTAAAAAAGAAAAACATAAATAAATAGTTGAAAAAATTCACAGCATTCACCATTATTTTCAAGGAGAAAAACAGTGAAAAAAAGGAAAAAACTCGCTCTATCCCTTGCAGCTCTTTTGCTGGCAGGTTCTTTGGCGGGATGTGCTAGCTGGATTGATCGTGGGGAATCCATGACAGCTGTTGGTTCAACGGCTCTTCAGCCTTTGGTCGAAGCAGCAGCAGATGAATTTGGTTCTCTGCACGTTGGGAAAACAGTCAACGTCCAAGGTGGAGGATCTGGTACAGGTCTGTCTCAGGTTCAGTCTGGAGCCGTTGATGTAGGAAATTCAGACGTATTTGCCGAGGAAAAAGACGGTATTAACGCATCCGCTCTAGTGGACCATAAGGTTGCTGTAGCGGGCTTGGCAGTGATTGTGAACAAGGAAGTTGATGTTGAAAATCTGACAACTGAACAACTCCGTAGCATCTTCACAGGTCAAGTGACCAACTGGAAAGAAGTCGGTGGGAAAGACCTAGCCATTTCCATTATCAACCGCGCGGCAAGTTCAGGTTCGCGTGCAACCTTTGATAGTGTTATCATGGATGGTCAATCGGCCGTGCAGAGTCAAGAACAGGATTCAAATGGGATGGTCAAAAACATTGTTTCCCAGACACCAGGAGCCATTTCTTACCTAGCCTTTGCCTATGTGGATGACTCGGTGAAACGCATGAAGTTGAACGGCTATGAGCCGATTGCAGAAAATGTTACAAGCAATAACTGGCCTTTGTGGTCTTATGAACACATGTACACCCTAGGTCAACCAAATGAATTGGTGGCAGAATTCCTCAACTTTGTCCTCTCTGATGAAGCGCAAAGTGGAATCGTTAAGGGAATGGGCTATATTTCTGTCAAGGAAATGAAGGTTGAAAAAGATGCTGTAGGAACGGTGACAGCACTAGAAGGGAGTCACTAATGAATCAAGAAGAATTAGCTAAAAAATTACTTTCTCCCTCAAAGAACTCTCGTTTAGAGAAACTTGGAAAAGGCTTGACCTTTGCCTGTTTGTCTTTGATTGTCATCATTGTGGCTATGATTTTGATTTTCGTCGCCCAAAAAGGTTTGTCGACCTTCTTTGTCAATGGGGTCAATATCTTTGATTTTCTCTTTGGACAAACTTGGAATCCTTCAGGTAAACAATTTGGTGCCCTTCCCATGATTTTGGGTTCCTTTATTGTCACAATCCTGTCAGCCCTTATCGCAACTCCTTTTGCCATTGGAGCAGCTGTCTTTATGACCGAAGTCTCACCAAAAGGTGCTAGAATCTTGCAACCAGCCATTGAATTGCTGGTCGGGATTCCTTCAGTCGTATATGGATTTATCGGTTTGCAGGTTGTAGTTCCCTTTGTCCGCAGTGTATTTGGTGGAACTGGTTTTGGAATCTTGTCAGGGATTTTCGTTCTCTTTGTCATGATTTTACCGACGGTAACCTTTATGACAACGGATAGCTTGCGTGCGGTGCCTCGTCACTACCGTGAAGCTAGTTTGGCTATGGGGGCCACTCGCTGGCAAACCATTTGGCGTGTGACCTTGAAGGCGGCGCGTTCAGGGATTTTTACAGCAGTGGTCTTTGGGATGGCGCGTGCCTTTGGTGAGGCCTTGGCCATTCAGATGGTGGTCGGAAACTCAGCCGTTGTCCCAACTTCACTAACAACACCTGCTGCAACCTTGACCTCTGTCTTGACCATGGGTATCGGAAATACCGTTATGGGAACCGTTGACAATAACGTTCTCTGGTCACTGGCCTTAGTCTTGCTTTTGATGAGTTTGGCCTTCAACAGTGTGATTAAATTGATTACGAAAGAAAGAGGAAAGAAAAACTATGCACGCTAAGAAATTAGATAAAATTGCAACAGCTGTCCTCTACTCAATTGCAGGAATTATCGTTGCCATCTTGGCATCCTTGATTCTCTATATCTTGGTTCGTGGTTTGCCCCACATCTCTTGGTCTTTCTTGACTGGCAAATCATCTTCTTACCAAGCAGGCGGAGGGATTGGAATTCAGCTCTATAATTCCTTCTTCCTATTAGTTATTACCTTGATTATCTCTGTGCCTTTATCTATGGGAGCTGGGATTTTCCTAGCTGAATATGCTAAAAAAGGTCCTGTGACCAATTTTGTCAGAACCTGTATTGAAATCTTATCTTCATTGCCATCAGTGGTTGTAGGTCTCTTTGGTTACTTGATCTTTGTAGTTCAGTTTGAGTATGGATTTTCAATCATTTCAGGTGCCTTGGCTTTGACAGTCTTTAACCTGCCTCAGATGACTCGTAATGTTGAAGATAGCTTGAAACACGTTCACCATACGCAACGTGAGGCTGGTCTGGCCCTTGGGATTTCTCGTTGGGAGACAGTTGTCCATGTGGTCATTCCAGAAGCCCTACCAGGTATTGTAACGGGTGTCGTCTTGGCCTCTGGTCGAATCTTTGGTGAGGCGGCTGCTCTTATCTATACTGCAGGACAATCCGCTCCAACCCTAGACTGGTCTAACTGGAATATTCTCAGTGTAACCAGCCCAATCTCTATCTTCCGTCAAGCAGAAACCTTAGCTGTCCATATTTGGAAAGTCAATAGTGAAGGAACCATTCCAGATGGAACCATTGTATCAGCAGGTTCTGCAGCCGTGCTCCTCATCTTTATCCTCATCTTTAACTTTGGAGCCCGCAAACTCGGAAGCTACCTACATAAGAAATTAACCGCTGCCTAAAGGAGAAGCCATGTCAAAATATAATTGGGATGAAAAGCATATCATCACCTTTCCTGAAGAGAAAGTGGCCCTCTCTACTAAGGATTTACATGTTTACTACGGTAAAAAAGAATCCATCAAGGGCATCGATATGCAATTTGAAAAAAATAAAATTACAGCCTTAATTGGCCCTTCTGGTTCAGGGAAATCAACCTACCTCCGCAGTCTCAACCGTATGAATGATACCATTGATATTGCTAAGGTCACAGGTCAAATCCTCTATCAAGGGATTGACGTCAACCGTCCAGAAATCAATGTCTATGAGATGCGTAAGCACATTGGAATGGTCTTCCAACGCCCAAATCCCTTTGCCAAGTCTATCTACCGCAATATCACTTTTGCCCATGAACGTGCAGGAGTTAAGGACAAGCAAGTTTTGGATGAAATTGTGGAAACTTCTCTTCGTCAGGCTGCCCTTTGGGATCAGGTCAAAGACGATTTGCATAAGTCAGCCTTGACCCTATCAGGTGGTCAGCAACAACGTCTTTGTATCGCTCGTGCTATCTCTGTTAAACCAGATATCCTCTTGATGGATGAACCAGCGTCAGCCTTGGATCCGATTGCGACAGCCCAGCTGGAAGAAACTATGCTGGAATTAAAGAAGGACTTTACCATCATCATTGTGACCCACAGTATGCAGCAGGCTGCGCGTGCTAGTGACTACACAGGATTTTTCTACTTGGGTGACTTGATTGAGTATGATAAGACCTCTAATATTTTCCAAAATGCCAAACTACAGTCAACCAATGACTACGTAACAGGACACTTTGGATAGAAAGGAAACAGTATGACAGAAGCGATTTTACAGGTGTCAGACCTGTCCGTTTACTACAATCAAAAAAAGGCCTTGAATAGTGTTTCCTTATCTTTCCAACCCAAGGAAATCACAGCCTTGATTGGTCCATCTGGATCAGGGAAGTCAACCCTCCTAAAGGCTATCAACCGCATGGGGGATCTCAATCCAGAGGTAACCACAACTGGTTCGGTGGTTTACAACGGCCACAACATCTACAGTCCGCGTACAGATACAGTTGAATTGCGTAAGGAAATCGGTATGGTTTTCCAACAACCCAACCCTTTCCCTATGTCTATCTACGAAAATGTTGTTTACGGGCTTCGTATCAATGGAGTGAAGGACAAGCAGGTTCTGGATGAAGCGGTAGAAAAAGCCTTGCAGCGTGCTTCTATCTGGGATGAGGTCAAGGACCGCCTGCATGATTCAGCTATCGGGCTTTCAGGTGGACAACAACAACGTGTCTGCGTTGCCCGTGTCTTGGCAACCAGTCCTAAAATCATTCTCTTGGATGAACCGACTTCAGCCTTGGACCCTATCTCGGCCGGTAAGATTGAGGAAACCTTATATGGTCTAAAAGATAAATACACCATGCTCTTGGTTACACGTTCCATGCAACAAGCCTCTCGTATCTCTGACAAGACAGGATTTTTCCTAGATGGAGATTTGATTGAGTTTAACGATACCAAGAAGATGTTCCTAAACCCACAACACAAGGAAACAGAAGATTATATTTCAGGAAAATTTGGATAAGGAGATAAATGATGTTACGTTCTCAATTTGAGGAAGATTTAGAGAAATTGCACAACCAGTTCTATGCTATGGGACAAGAAGTGCTATCCCAAATCAATCGTACAGTGCGTGCCTTTGTTACGCACGACCGTGATTTGGCCAAGGAAGTCATCGAAGACGATGCAGAAGTAAACGAATACGAAGTGAAATTGGAAAAGAAATCATTTGAAATGATTGCTCTCCAACAACCGGTTTCTCAGGACTTACGTACAGTTCTAACAGTCTTGAAGGCTGTATCTGACTTGGAACGTATGGGGGACCATGCCGTTTCCATTGCCAAAGCGGCAATTCGTATGAAAGGGGAGCAACGCATCCCAGCTGTTGAAGAAGAAATCAAGAGAATGGGTCGCGATGTCAAGAACTTTGTTGAAGCAGCCCTTGAACTCTATCTCAACGGTTCAGTTGATCAGGCCTATGAAGTAGCAGCTATGGACGAAAAAATCAACCATTACTTTGATAGCATTCGTGATTTGGCTACAGAAGAAATCAAGAAAAATCCAGATGCAATCGTTACAGGTCGTGATTATTTCCAAGTGATTGCTTTCTTGGAACGTATTGGAGACTATGCTAAGAATATCTGTGAATGGGTTGTTTACTTTGAAACAGGTAAGATTGTCGAACTATAAAATAGATTCATTCTGTATAAAAAGGAGCTTGAAATCAATTAATAGCTCCTTTTATTGAATGAAAAAAATATTTTTGAGATAAAAATTCAAAAAACACTTGACAAGTAACTTGGATAGCGTTATAATTATACAAAATTAACAGAGAGGTTGTTTATTTATGAAATCAAAAAAATGGATATTTGTTTTATGTAGTTTTCTTGCAAGTTTCTTCTTAGTAGCTTGCCAGTCGGGTTCTAATGGTTCTCAGTCAGCTGTTGAGGCCATTAAGCAAAAGGGGAAATTAGTTGTGGCGACTAGTCCTGACTATGCACCTTTTGAATTTCAGTCTTTAGTTGACGGAAAAAATCAGGTAGTCGGTGCGGATATTGATATGGCCCAAGCTATCGCTGATGAACTTGGGGTGAAGTTGGAAATTTCAAGCATGAGTTTTGACAATGTCTTGACCAGTCTTCAAACTGGTAAGGCTGACCTAGCAGTTGCAGGAATTAGTGCTACTGATGAGAGAAAAGAAGTCTTTGATTTTTCAATCCCTTACTATGAAAACAAGATTAGTTTCTTGGTTCGTAAGTCTGATGTAGAAAAATACAAGGATTTAACTAGCCTTGAAAGTGCTAATATTGCAGCCCAAAAAGGGACTGTTCCAGAAGCTATGGTCAAGGAACAATTGCCAAAAGCTCAATTGACTTCCCTAACCAATATGGGTGAAGCTGTCAATGAATTGCAGGCTGGAAAAGTAGATGCTGTTCACATGGATGAGCCTGTTGCCCTTAGCTATGCTGCTAAAAACGCCGACTTAGCTGTCGCAACTGTCAGCTTGAAGATGAAGGACGGCGAAGCTAATGCAGTTGCCCTTAGAAAAAATAGTGCTGATTTAAAAGAAGTGGTGGACAAGGTCATCCAAAAACTCAAGGATGACGGCACCTACCAAAAATATCTTGAAAAAGCGGCAACCTTAACAGAAGTTGAACAATAAGAAAAAAGCAGAGTTGGAAGTCAATCCAATTCTGCTTTTAAATAGTCTAAAACATTTTCCAGATTGTCTAAGGACACCTTGGCAAATTGATAAGGACAGGTGCTTAAATAGGCCTCTTCAAAGAAGTCTAAGCCCAGTTGACTGTGTTTGAGACTGGCGATTTTAGGATACTGTCTGAGATCAAGTAATAAACCATCGTGTAGGGGAAAATGAGGAAGGGGACAAGGAGTGTTAGCTAGTCTTTCCTCGATTTGTTTTTGGTAGTCTTCCTGATTGGATAAGCGAGCTAGCCGATTTTTCTCAAATAATTGACTGTCAATATAGAGTGACAGGGCCTTTTGCATGATGAGGTTGCTGTCGTAGTCTAGGATATTTTTGTAGGCCACAAAGGCTTCCTTGATAGCATTTGGAAGGATGAGTGCTGTTATCCGCAGGGCTGGAAAGAGGCTGGTTGAGAAGGACTTTATGTAAATGACGCGCTTCTCTGTATCCTGATAGTGGAAGGTCTGGCCCTTCTTGGAGTCCAAATCCCCCAGATAGTCGTCCTCTACGATATAGACACCATACTTGGCAGCTAAGTCAAGAATAGTCCGTTTGTCCTGCTCTGAATAGGAATGCCCCAGAGGATAGTGAAAACGAGGAATGGTATAGAAAAACTTAATTTTTCCTGTTTTGAAGTGACCTTCCAGCTCCTCCAAGTCAATCCCATCAATGCCTCGTTCAATCGTTTGATAGTCCAATCCCTGAGCAATCAAGAGGCGATTCATCCGATGGTAGGTCGGCTGTTCCACCAAGATTTCCTTGGCTTGACTAGGAAAGGAAATTTGAGAAAGGATAAAAAGGGCTTGTTGGGTTCCAGAAGTCAGTACCAGTTGGTCAGCCTTGCAGTAGAGAGCTTGGTCAAAGAGGAGTTTGTGAATGGACTGTCTTAGGTCTTCTAATCCTTCTTGGTTGTCATAGTAGTTGAAGAGGTAGTTTTCCCGGCCAATCAAGGTTTCATTGACACAGAGTCGGAAATCGTCATAGGCACTGGCATGTTCGTCAGTGACTTCGATTTCTAGATCCTGGTGTTGCCCTTGTTCTAGGACATAGTAGCCACTCTGGGGCTTGGCATAGAGGTATTGTTCGTACCGTAATTCCAGCAGGGCTCGTTGGACAGTATCCTTGCTACAGTGAAAGTCAAGGCTCAGTTGACGGATAGAAGGCAGGCGGCTACCCGTCGGAAATCGTCCAGACTCGATACCGTTTTTCAGATAGGAAACAACCTCTTGGTACTTGCTTTGTTTCTTCATTCCAGACCTCCCTTGATTTTGTTACATTGTACCCTTTTTTTTCCTTCTTGGCAATGTCTAGAGTGTTTCTCTCGTTCACATCTAGGGCCAAATGTGGTATACTTAGGAGTAAGATTTATAGAATAACAGATAAGAAAGTGAATGGATAAGAACGTGCAGGAACCAGTGAAATTATTTCAATACAACACCCTTGGAGCCTTGATGGCTGGCCTTTATGGTGGGACTATGACAGTAGGAGAATTGCTAGAGCATGGTGACCTTGGTTTGGGAACCTTGGATTCCATTGATGGAGAATTGATTGTCTTGGATGGCAAGGCTTATCAGGCCAAGGGATCAGGAGAGCAACCAGAAATTGTGGAAGTGTCACCAGATGCCCTTATTCCTTATGCAGCAGTAGTACCGCATCAGGCAGAGGTCATTTTCCGCCAGCGCTTTGAGATGACAGATAAGGAATTGGAAGAGCGAATCGAGTCTTATTATGATGGGGAAAATCTTTTCCGCTCTATCAAGATTCGTGGGGAATTTTCACATATGCATGTGCGCATGATTCCCAAGTCGACACCAGATACCAAGTTTGCTGAGGTCGCAACCCATCAACCTGAATATAGTCGAGACAATGTGGCAGGAACCATCGTTGGTTTCTGGACGCCAGAGATTTTCCATGGGGTCAGTGTGGCAGGCTACCATTTGCACTTCATCTCAGATGACTTGACCTTCGGTGGACATGTCATGGACTTTGTCATTAAGGAAGGGATTATCGAGGTGGGAGCTGTTGACCAATTGGACCAACGTTTTCCAGTCCAAGATCGTCAATACTTGTTTGCTAAGTTCAATGTTGACGAGATGAAAAAAGATATTGAAAAGGCGGAATAGGAGAAGAAAATGACCATTCATATCATTATTACCATGTTGCTGTTGCTGGCTTTCTTGATAGGAAGCATTTGGTATGCCAAAAAGAAACACCAGATTAATCTAGCTGTCTTGGGCTTGGGGGCTGTTGCCTTCTTTGTCTCTTCACAGATTTTAGAAAAACTGGTGCATATCTTGGTTTTACATCCTCAAAAAGACGGTAGTATTGCCCTCTTGCGAGACCATCCGCTTGTCTATATCATCTATGGCCTAGCCATGGCAGCATTTTTTGAGGAAACTGCTCGTCTTATTTTCTTCAAATGGTTGGAGAAAAAGAGAAGTTTGGAAAAGGCAGATGCCTTGGCTTATGGATTGGGGCATGGTGGCTTGGAGTTGATTTTCCTAGGTCTTACTAGTTTGATTAATCTCTACATCGTTCTCTCAGCAGTTCAAACTCAGAATCCACAGGTCATGCAATTGCTGTCTGAAAATATGTTAAAAACCATTCAGTCACTTTCTGTCTGGCAGATTTATTTGCTTGGTTTTGAGCGAATTTTGGCTCTAGGTTTCCAATTGCTTTTGACTGTTTGGGTTTACCAAGCTGTTCGCCAGAAGAAATGGATTTATCTCCTAGCAGCCTATGGCCTACATGCCTTCTTTGACCTGGCACCATCTCTAGCCCAAGTTGGCTGGCTTACAAGTCCAGTCTTAGTTGAAGTCATTCTACTAGTTGAACTGATCCTAGTTGCCTATGGAACCAAGGCTATCTTTTGCAAAAAATCATAAGAAAAAGGGGGAAACCTCTTTTTCTTATGCAAAATCCAAACAAGGTCTTTTTATGGTCGTCAAATGTCTCTAAAAATGGTATAATGGAATGAATTTTGTAAAAGGAAGAGTGTCATGTCAGTAAAAGAAAACATGCTTGAAATCTTAGAAGGGATTGATATCCGTTTCAAAGAACCCTTGCATAGCTATAGTTATACAAAAGTAGGTGGAGAGGCCGATTATTTGGTCTTTCCACGAAATCGTTTTGAGTTGGCGCGCGTTGTTAAATTTGCCAATCAAGAAGACATCCCTTGGATGGTTCTTGGAAATGCCAGCAATATCATCGTTCGTGATGGTGGAATTCGTGGATTTGTCATCTTGTGTGACAAGCTCAATAATGTTTCTGTTGATGGCTATACTATTGAAGCAGAAGCTGGTGCCAACTTGATTGAAACAACTCGCATTGCCCTTCGTCATAGTTTGACTGGCTTTGAGTTTGCTTGTGGCATTCCGGGGAGCGTCGGCGGTGCTGTCTTTATGAATGCAGGTGCCTATGGTGGCGAGATTGCCCATATCTTACAGTCTTGTAAAATCTTGACTAAGGACGGAGAAATCGAGACTCTGTCTGCCAAGGACTTGGCTTTTGGGTACCGCCATTCAGCCATTCAGGAGTCTGGTGCAGTTGTCTTGTCAGCTAAATTTTCCCTTGCTCCAGGAAACCATCAGGTTATCAAGCAAGAAATGGATCGCTTGACGCATCTACGTGAACTCAAGCAACCTTTAGAATATCCATCTTGTGGTTCGGTCTTTAAGCGTCCAGTAGGTCATTTTGCAGGTCAATTAATTTCAGAAGCTGGCTTGAAAGGCTATCGTGTCGGTGGCGTAGAAGTGTCAGAAAAACACGCAGGATTTATGATCAATGTTGCTGACGGAACGGCTAAAGACTACGAGGACTTGATTGAGTCTGTTATCGAAAAAGTCAAGGAACACTCTGGCGTCACTCTTGAGAGAGAAGTCCGTATTTTAGGTGAAAGCAAGTAGGAAGCTGTAGTTGAAAAGCTGCTACTATGTCATGGAAAGGGGGTGAAAGCCTATCGTTAGTGCAGAAGAATGTAGGCAGTTCAATCTCCTACACGAGGTAGTAGCGGCCTGACAGAGCCCTGATCTGTTAATCTATGAAAAAGAAGGAATAAATGACAATTGAAAAAACCAATTATTGAATTCAAAAACGTCTCTAAAGTTTTTGAAGACAGCAACACCAAGGTTCTCAAAGACATCAACTTTGAGTTGGAAGAAGGGAAGTTCTATACTCTTCTAGGCGCATCTGGTTCAGGAAAATCAACCATCCTAAACATCATTGCAGGTTTACTGGATGCGACGACAGGAGATATTTTGCTGGACGGTGTCCGCATCAACGACATCCCAACCAACAAGCGAGACGTCCATACGGTCTTCCAATCCTATGCCTTGTTTCCACATATGAATGTGTTTGAAAATGTTGCCTTTCCGCTTCGCTTGCGTAAAATTGACAAGAAAGAAATCGAGAAACGCGTAGCGGAAGTTCTCAAGATGGTTCAGTTGGAAGGTTATGAAAAACGTTCCATCCGTAAACTCTCTGGAGGACAACGTCAGCGTGTAGCCATTGCCCGTGCCATCATCAACCAACCCCGTGTGGTCTTGTTGGATGAGCCCTTGTCAGCGCTGGACTTGAAATTGCGAACAGACATGCAGTACGAACTCCGTGAACTACAACAACGATTGGGCATTACCTTTGTCTTTGTCACTCACGATCAGGAAGAAGCCCTGGCTATGAGTGACTGGATTTTCGTTATGAATGATGGCGAGATTGTCCAGTCTGGAACACCTGTGGATATCTACGATGAGCCGATCAATCACTTTGTTGCCACCTTTATCGGTGAGTCAAATATCTTGCCAGGAACCATGATTGAGGACTACTTGGTTGAGTTTAACGGCAAACGCTTTGAAGCGGTCGATGGTGGGATGAAGCCAAATGAACCTGTTGAGGTCGTGATTCGTCCAGAGGACTTGCGGATTACCCTTCCTGAAGAAGGCAAGCTCCAAGTTAAGGTGGATACCCAGCTCTTCCGTGGGGTTCACTATGAAATTATCGCCTATGACGAACTTGGGAATGAATGGATGATCCACTCGACTCGTAAGGCCATCGTGGGTGAGGAAATCGGTCTGGACTTTGAACCAGAAGACATCCATATCATGCGTCTCAACGAAACTGAAGAAGAGTTCGATGCTCGTATTGAGGAGTACGTAGAAATCGAAGAGCAAGAAGCAGGTCTAATCAATGCAATCGAGGAGGAAAGAGATGAAGAAAACAAGCTCTAAACTCTTTGTAGTGCCCTACATGCTTTGGATTGTCCTCTTTGTATTGGCACCCTTGGTCTTGATTTTCGGTCAATCCTTTTTCAACATCGAAGGCCAGTTTAGTTTAGAAAACTATAAATCTTACTTTGCGTCACAAAACTTGACCTACCTAAAAATGAGTTTCAACTCTGTACTCTATGCAGGAATTGTGACCTTTGTGACCTTGCTTATCAGCTATCCAACAGCCCTCTTTTTGACTCGTCTCAAGCACCGTCAACTCTGGCTCATGCTGATTATCCTGCCTACCTGGATCAACCTTCTTCTTAAGGCTTATGCCTTTATCGGGATTTTTGGTCAAAATGGCTCTATTAACCAATTTTTGGAGTTCATCGGAATTGGTTCACAACAGTTGCTCTTTACCGATTTCTCCTTTATCTTTGTCGCAAGCTACATCGAGCTTCCCTTTATGATTTTGCCGATTTTCAATGTCTTGGACGATATGGATAACAATCTCATCAATGCCAGCTACGATCTCGGTGCGACCAAGTGGGAGACCTTCCGTCATGTCATCTTCCCTCTATCGATGAATGGGGTGCGAAGTGGCGTTCAGTCGGTCTTTATTCCAAGCTTGAGTCTCTTCATGCTGACCCGTTTGATCGGTGGGAACCGAGTTATCACCTTGGGGACAGCCATTGAGCAGAACTTCCTGACCAATGACAACTACGGTATGGGTTCAACCATCGGTGTAATTCTCATCTTGACTATGTTCATCACCATGTGGGTGACCAAGGAAAGGAGAGAACGATGAAAAAATTTGCCAATCTATATCTAGGACTGGTCTTTCTTGTCCTCTACCTGCCTATCTTTTACTTGATTGGTTACGCCTTTAACGCAGGCAACGACATGAATAGCTTTACAGGCTTTAGCTTGAGCCATTTTAAAACCATGTTTGGCGATGGTCGTCTTATGTTGATTGTGACTCAGACCTTTTTCTTGGCCTTTCTGTCAGCCTTGATAGCGACCATTATCGGGACTTTTGGAGCTATTTACATCTACCAGTCTCGTAAGAAATACCAAGAAGCCTTTCTTTCACTCAATAATATCCTCATGGTTGCGCCTGATGTTATGATTGGTGCCAGCTTCTTGATTCTCTTTACCCAACTCAAGTTTTCACTTGGCTTTTTGACCGTTCTTTCTAGTCATGTGGCCTTTTCCATTCCTATCGTGGTCTTGATGGTCTTACCTCGACTCAAGGAAATGAATGGCGATATGATTCATGCGGCCTATGACCTTGGTGCCAGTCAATTTCAGATGTTCAAGGAAATCATGCTTCCTTACCTGACTCCGTCTATCATTGCAGGTTATTTCATGGCCTTCACCTATTCACTGGATGACTTTGCCGTGACCTTCTTTGTAACGGGAAATGGCTTTTCAACCCTCTCGGTCGAGATTTACTCTCGTGCTCGTAAGGGGATTTCGCTAGAAATCAATGCCCTGTCTGCCCTCGTCTTTCTCTTTAGTATTATCCTAGTTGTTGGATATTACTTTATCTCACGTGAGAAGGAGGAGCAAGCATGAAAAAACTCTATTCATTTTTAGCAGGAATTGCAGCCATCATCCTGATCTTGTGGGGAATTGCGACTCATCTAGATAGTAAAATCAATAGTCGAGATAGTCAAAAACTGGTCATTTACAACTGGGGGGACTATATCGATCCAGAACTCTTGGAGCAATTCACAGAAGAAACAGGCATCCAAGTCCAGTACGAGACCTTTGACTCCAACGAAGCCATGTATACCAAGATCAAGCAGGGTGGAACGACCTACGATATTGCCATCCCAAGTGAATACATGATCAACAAGATGAAGGACGAAGATCTCTTGGTTCCGCTTGATTATTCAAAACTTGAAGGTCTTGAAAATATCGGACCAGAGTTCCTCAACCAGTCCTTTGACCCAGGCAATAAATTCTCCATTCCTTATTTCTGGGGAACCTTGGGAATTGTCTACAATGAAACCATGGTCGTTGAAGCGCCTGAGCATTGGGATGACCTCTGGAAGCCAGAGTATAAGAACTCTATCATGCTCTTTGATGGGGCGCGTGAGGTATTGGGACTGGGACTCAATTCGCTAGGCTACAGCCTCAACTCCAAGGATACACAGCAGTTAGAAGAGACAGTAGACAAACTCTACAAACTGACTCCAAATATCAAGGCCATCGTTGCAGACGAGATGAAGGGCTACATGATTCAGAACAATGCTGCTATCGGCGTGACCTTCTCTGGTGAAGCCAGCCAAATGCTAGAAAAAAATGAAAATCTACGCTATGTAGTACCGACTGAGGCCAGCAACCTTTGGTTTGACAATATGGTCATTCCCAAAACAGTCAAAAACCAAGACGCAGCCTATGCCTTTATCAACTTTATGTTGAAACCCGAAAATGCTCTTAAAAATGCGGAGTATGTCGGCTATTCAACACCAAACCTACCAGCTAAGGAACTACTCCCAGAGGAGAAAAAAGAAGACAAGGCCTTCTATCCAGATGCTGAAACCATGAAACACCTAGAAGTTTATGAGAAATTTGACCATAAATGGACGGGAAAATACAGCGACCTCTTCCTACAGTTTAAAATGTATCGGAAGTAGGAGATATGCTTTCTTGTCAGCTTTTCCAGTTGACGCAGAACTCAAAAAACGATATAATAATAAAGTTGAGAATTGATTTTCAATCAACTTAGTCCAGAGAAATGGCGGTGCTGCGAGCCATCTA
>CAJZLM010000005.1:0-14971 GCA_916050595.1 Streptococcus mitis
AGCTAGCCGCAGGTTGCTCAAAACACTGTTTTGAGGTTGCAGATGGAAGCTGACGCAGTTTGAAGAGATTTTCGAAGAGTATCAGCCACCATAAAAGAGGCAGACAAAACTACCTCTTATTTACCTAGTTCTTGTGTTCGTTTGTAGGCTTGACCAACTGCATCCATGACTGTTCCTCGAAAAGCATGCGCTTCTAGGCTTGCTACACCAGCGATAGTCGAACCGCCTGGGCTACAAACTTGGTCTTTCAATACTCCAGGATGTTGCTGACTTTCAAGGACCAATTGCCCAGCTCCTACCACAGTTTGAGCCGCCATTTTCAATGCCGTTTCTCGTGGCAATCCCGTCTGAACACCTGCATCTGCCAAGGCTTCGATAAAGAGATAGACAAAGGCCGGTCCACAGCCTGCAAGACCTGTCGCTGCATCTATTAAGCTTTCCCCAAGTTCAACCAAGAGACCAGCCTTGGCTAAAAGCTGACAAAAGAGTTCACTGTCCTCAGCCCTGCAATTAGAAGACAAGGCATAACTAATCACTCCTTGTCCGATAGCCACTGGAGTATTTGGCATCATACGAATAATTCGGTGTTGACTTGGGATAAAACTTACTAGTTTTTCTAAAGTCAATCCAGCTGCCATGGAAATCAAAAGAAGACTTTCTCTTTTTTCAAGGATGGTCTGGTATTGAGAAAGCAGTTCAGAAAACTGAGCAGGCTTAACTCCTAGAAAAATCACATCTGCTTCTGCAAATATTTTTTCATTGCTGGAAGCCTGACCACCAAAGTCTGCAATGAAAGCATCCACCTTGGCTTGACTACGATTGGCAATGAGAATCTGAGCACCCGTCTTGGCCTGCAAAACAGCCTTGGCCAAACTAGCTCCCATATTCCCCAAACCGATAAATCCAATCTTCATTTCTTACTCCCTTATCTGTCCGTCACCAGTAACCACATACTTGTAGCTAGTCAATTCCTTCAAGCCCATGGGACCACGCGCGTGCAATTTCTGAGTTGAAATCCCCATTTCACATCCAAGACCAAATTGGCCTCCATCTGTGAAACGAGTTGAGGCATTGACATAGACGGCTGCTGAGTCCACTTGATCTGTAAAGTAAGCTGCAGCTTCAGCATTTTCCGTCACAATGGCATCCGAATGATGGGTACTGTGGGTTTCAATATGCGCAACCGCTTCTTCTAAACTGCTCACAACCTTAACAGCTAATACATAGTCTAAAAACTCGGTGTCAAAGTCTTGTGCTTCAGCTGCTTGACCTGAAACAAACTGGCTTGCTTTCTCATCCAAGCGGAATTGAATTGGTTCCAACCCAGCTTCTTTTCGATCTGCAACCAGCACTTGCTCCAAGCGAGGAAGGAAGCTTGTCGCTTTGTCTTCATGAACCAGCAGAACCTCCATGGCATTACAAACAGAAGGACGACTTGTTTTAGCATTATTGATGATAGACAGAGCCTTGTCTTCATCTGCATCCTTATCCACATAAACATGAACAATTCCAGTTCCTGTCTCGATAACTGGTACAATAGCATTTTCAACCACTGCATTGATCAAACCAGCTCCTCCACGAGGAATGAGAAGATCTAGATAGCCCTTGGCCTTCATCATAGCATAGCTACTTTCACGGCTGGTATCTTCCACCAGTTGAATCACATCTGGATGAATAGTCGTTGTCTCCAAGCCCTTCTTCAAGGCTGTGACAATGGCATGAGCTGTTTGATAGGCATCCTTCCCACTACGAAGAACAACCGCATTTCCACTCTTGAGAGCCAAAGCAGCTGCGTCAGACGTCACATTTGGACGACTTTCATAGATAATACCGATGACCCCCATAGCTACACGTTTTTTGGTGATAACCAAACCATTTTCAAGCTGACTTGTTTCTAAAACTTCACCGATTGGATCTGGTAAAGCAACCACTTCACGAATCCCAGTTGCCATCGCTTCTATACGACCTGCATCCAAATAAAGACGATCCAGCATCACATCTGAGATTTTACCCTTAGCAGCTTCCATATCGAGGGCATTGGCCGCTAAAATTTCCTCAGTAGCTGCTAATAAGTGGTCAGCCATGGCTAGCAAGGCTTGGTTTTTCACCTCTTCACTAGCAGTGTTAATCGATTTTTTAACAGCCTGTACCTGTTCAAATTGTTCTTGTGTACTTACCATAGTTTACCTCTAAAATTCTGTAAAGAGTAGTTGGATTTCAGGAGTAATGGAAATCCAGTCGTCACGATGAATCAAGACACCCTTGGCTTTTTGAGAACGCAACATATCCTCCAAAGCAGATGCACCAAATTGCACACGCCCTTTTCCAAGTGATTTTCCACTTTCCTTGTCAAATACTGTCACGATATCACCGTAAGAAAAGGCGCCTTCTGCTTCAACAATACCAGATAAGAGAAGACTCTTTCCATGTTGAGAGAGAGCTTCAGCAGCCCCTTTATCAACCCAAATAGAACCTTGACTCTGAGCATAAAAGGCCAGCCATTGTTTCTGGGTACGAAGTCCCTTCTTTTGCGCAACAAAATAGGAACCATCCTTAGTCTCCTCAGCTGCCTCAATCATGGCGTCTGAATTCAAGGATGAACAGATATAAACTGGAACTCCTGATTCTGTCGCGATAGTCGCAGCCTTGATTTTGGTTAGCATGCCTCCAGTTCCATTTGACGATCCAGCTCCACCAGCCATATCAATAATCTCACGATTGATAGTCTCGATTTTCTCCAAGCGTTTGGCTCTTGGATCTGAATGAGGATTTCCTGTATAGAGACCGTCTACGTCTGTCAAGAGGACCAAAAGGTCTGCTTGGACCATGGCTGCTACCTGAGCACTAAGAGTGTCATTGTCCCCAACCTTGAGCTCATCAATAACGACACTGTCATTCTCATTGATGATAGGAATTGCCCCACGGCTAAGTAGAACTGACAAAGCCTGATGGGCATTTTTATAACGGCGCTTATCCACAAAATCATCCTGGGTCAGCAAGATTTGTGCAGAAACGATTTGGCGCAAGAGAAGATTGGTCGTGTATTCTTCCAACAAAAAGCCTTGCCCTACCGCTGCTGAAGCCTGTTTATCAGCAATCTTAGTCGGACGCTTTTTAAATCCTAAGGCTCCAAAACCAGCTGCAATGGCACCTGACGACACCAAAATCAATTCATGACCAGCCTCGTGCAGCATAGCCAACTGCTGGGTAATAGCCTTTACCTTACTACGTGATAAACTTCCATCCTCATTCGTCAGAGAAGAAGTCCCCACCTTAAAGACAATCCGTTTGTATTTCATAGTCTCACTCCGATTCTTCATATTTATCCATTATAACATGAATAGCAGGAAATAGAAAAGAGTTGATAGGAAAAAGAAGGCCCTAAAACCTTCTTTTTTACTACTGTTCTGATTCCGATTTGTTTGCACGCGTTTCAGAGCTTTGTGAAGTTGAAGAAGTCAAATCTTGACTAGTTGAAGAACTTGTAATACTTTCGTGTTGACTCGTTTCTTTATTTTCAAGATCTTTTTTCACTACTTCATTGGATTCTTTTATTTCTGAGTTACTTGTATCTCTAGTTGTAGCAGATTTCTCGACCGGAACATCCACTAACCAGGCTCCACTTGAATCAACAGTATAGCCTTCTGGTGTCTTACCATTCACAAGCAATTGACCATTTTCTTTCAAGAAGTACCATTTATCCTTGTCTTTAATCCAACCCACAGCTCGTGAACCATCTGTCTTGTAGAAATACCAATCATTTGCCTTTTTAAGCCAGCCTTGCTTCATAGCTCCTGATTCTTCTAGATAGTAATGATGACCAGAAACTTCTATCTCGCCTGTCTTCATGGTACCAGTAGAATCCATATAGTACCAGGTTTCTTTATCTTTTACCCAGCTCGTTTTCATTTCCCCTGATTGAGCAAAATAGTACCATTGTCCATCAATCTTACGCCATCCTGTTATCATATCCCCATCATTTGATAGATAATAGGTCTGACCGCCAGTATTAAGCCAACCAGTCTCCATCTGATTTTCTTTGTTGAAATAATACCAGCTTCCATTGATTTTCTTCCAATTTTTAGCAGATGCACCAGAGTCTGTCAAATAGAACCAACGATTGTTCCATTTTTTCCATTGATTCTGTAACAAGATACCCGTTTGGTTGAAGTAGTACCATTCACCTTCGATTTCATTCCAACCGACAGCATACTCTCCTGTAGAATCAGGTGCTTGATACCACCAGTTTCCATATGCACTCTTATGCCAACCAGCTTGAAAACTTGGAATATGCTTGTAGGAAGTTGAAATATTGACAAAACCATCTTGTCGAATATCAAAAACTGTCGCATCATAGTCTTTGCTGGCTGCGTTTATATGTTGAATTCCCATTGATTCAATCCAGCTAATATATTCCCTATTTATTTCTTGACCGCTATCATACGAACCAATTGGTGAGGAGGAAGTTTGAACAATTATCTCAGGAGACAAATTTCTTATAAAATTTTTTGTATTAGAATTTTTTGTATCTAAATGATGGTTAAACTTCATCAAATCAACTTTTCCAATAAGAGAACCGTACTTGTCTTCTGCTCCATGAACATTATCTAAGTCGCCCCCAAGATAAATTTTCTTGCCATTGACTTTTACCACACTAATCAGGGAATTGGAATTATCATCCCAAACAGGTTTAAGATTTCCATTCTCATCATATTCATTTTCATAATTATAGAGCTGAATATCCATGTCCCCAAACTGAAAATGAGCATCTCCCTGTGTGATGTTTTGAATCACTGAAACACCTTTTTCGGCAGCAGTCTGTAAAACCTTATCATATCCATACAGATTATCCCATAGACGTTCAGAATTAGTAATACGATTATCACTATATTTTTTAAGATAGACTCGGTCAACTGGATAGGTAGACAGTAATTCATCAACATTTCCAATATGGTCACTGTGGGTATGGGTTACCAAAATAAAATCAAGTTTTTGTACACCCAATTCCTTCAAATGACGAAAGACACGGTCTGTCAGAACATGCTTGTAAGTGGTATTAATACCCTGTCTCCATGGATAACGAGAATCACTTCCATCTGGGAAATCATAATCTTCTCCTGTATCCACCATGGCAAAATGTCCATTGCTTTCAAGAATAATCGCATCACTACCACCTTCATGAACATTTATAAAGTGGATTTTATTTCCTGAACTTTCTTGAGCTTGAACATTCCCATACCATGATAAACCTAAAAAAGCGCCTGCAAGTGCCAAACTAATCAATTTCTTTTTCATTCTTACTTCCTTAATCTATCCAAGGTTTCCTTAAAAATCTCTGGGATATCTGCTGTAAATTCCAAAATCTCACCTGTTCTCGGATGAGTAAAACCTAAAGTCTTGGCATGAAGAAATTGCCCATGTCCTTTCAGAGTCTTACGTGGACCATAGACTTCATCCCCAGCGACTGGATGTCCAATGTAAGCCATGTGAACACGGATTTGATGGGTACGCCCTGTCTCCAGTTGTAACTCCACTAAGCTATAATCTCCAAAGCGTTCCAAGACGTGGAAACGGGTTACTGCAGGCTTTCCTTTAGCAGTCACAGCCTGTTTCTTACGATCTTTTTCACTACGGCCAATCGGGGCTTCAATCACACCACGATCATTAGGCAAATTCCCATGAATAATCGCCCAATATTTGCGGAGAGACTTCTTATCCTTGAGTTCTTGGGCAAGTGCTAGATGCGCCTCATCGTTTTTAGCAATCATGAGAAGGCCTGATGTATCCTTATCAATACGATGAACAATTCCTGGGCGTAGAACCCCATTGATACCCGACAAGTCCTTAATATGATACATGAGGGCATTTACCAGAGTTCCACTAGTATGACCAGCACTCGGATGCACAACCATCCCCTGAGGTTTGTTAACGACAGCCACATCCTCATCTTGGTAGATGATTTCTAGCGGAATATTCTCAGCTACATACTCTAAGACCTCTGGTTCTGGCACATGGTAAGTGACAACATCGCCCTCTTGGACAGTGTATTTAGCTTTCTTGATTTGACCATTGACCAAGACCTGGCCTGATTTGATTTGTTCATTCGCGAGACTGCGTGATAATTCTGTCAAATCCGACAAAGCCTTATCCAAACGCAGGCCACCAGTTTCAATTTTAATTTCCATTTATTTCCTCTTTTAACATTGCAATCAATAAAATAATCACTCCAACCGTCAGATAGCTATCTGCAACATTGAAAATTGCAAAATTGATAAAGTCAAGGTGGAACATATCCACAACAAATCCCTGACTGATCCTGTCAATAAAATTTCCAAGTCCACCTGCAATAATCAAGGCCAAACCCAAGACCATCCAGAGTGAGTCCTCCATGTGTTTATGTAGATACCAAATGGCACCTACCACGACAACCAGAGTAATGACAGCGAATAACAACTGCTGATCTTGTAAGATAGAAAAGGCTGCCCCTCGATTTTGCAGGTAGGTCAAGCTAACGAAATTGGGAATCCAAGAACGCACTTCACCCAGTGGAATCTGCTGGACGATATAGGATTTTATCAACTGATCCAGCCCAATCAAAAGCAGTACAATGACTGCCACTATTCCTCTTTTTTTCATGATTTCCTCTTATGATTAAAATATTCTTGCATTACTTCTACAAAGAGAGTCCCAGCTTGACTGAGCTCCACTTCTTCACGTTTAACATAGACCATGTGATTATCCAGGTCATCCTTGAGACGAATAACTGTAATGCCATTCACACTGTCACTATCTAAAAATCCAGAACCTGTTGCATAAGCGTCCGTCCGCTCCAAAATACCATTCAAGGTAGCACGATCTGTCACATTAAACATCTGTGAGCTCGCACTGGTATCAACAAAGTTCTCCGAATAATAAAGGTACTCATCTTTCTCTTGAGTGAAACGAACCGTTGGTAGATCCGCTAAATCCTCCATGACCAATTCCTCTTTCTGAGCCAAAGGATGCCCCTCACGGAGATAAATGTGGGTATGGAAGGGAATCAATTCAATGACCTCCAGACCTAGCTTTTCAACCCGTTGCATGATCCCCTTTTTATTTTGATTGTTGAGGTAGATAATCCCAATCTCACTATGCCCTTGCGCTACTTCGTCTAAGATTTGAACAGTAGTTGATTCAAAAATACGGAAGTTCTTATAGTCAGGATAGCGCTCTGAGAAAGCCGTAATCGTCGGTGGCAAAAAGTCATAGTGCTGACTAGCAATGGAAAATTCATCTTTTTCTTCCTCAGGATTGGCATACTGATTTTGAAAAATATCAAATCCTTTAACCAATTCTTGCGCTTTTTCATAGAATTCCATACCACGACGGGTCAAGAAAGTCCCTGAGCTGGTCCGACGGAAAATCTTAAAACCCAACTCTTTTTCCAAATCACGAACAGAAATAGACAAACTCGGCTGGCTGACATACATCTTTTCAGCAGCTTCACGGAAAGTACCACTATTGGCAATGGCAACAACATAGCGTAATTGTTGAATGTTCATCTTCTACCCCCAACTTCTTTATCTTTTCATTATACCATATTTTAGAAGTTTTCCATCGAAGAAAAATAATGTCACTCATAAAATTCATCTACACTAAGAACGAAAAAATCATGGGTATCAAAACAAAAAAATAGGCTCTCCGAAAACTCGGAAAGCCTTATTTAATGCTACTTCTATCTTCCTCGCCTTTAGATTTCAAGGCTCGGGATAAAAAGGTTCACTGGACCTTTTTATTTAGCGATTGGGTAAACAGAAACTTGTTTTTTATCGCGTCCTTTACGTTCAAAGCGTACTACGCCTTCAACTTTAGCGAACAAAGTATCGTCTCCACCACGTCCAACGTTTACACCTGGGTAGATGTGTGTACCACGTTGACGGTAAAGGATTGATCCACCTGTTACAGTTTGTCCGTCAGCTGCTTTAGCTCCAAGACGTTTTGCTTGTGAATCACGTCCGTTTGATGTAGAACCTCCACCTTTTTTGTGGGCGAAAAGTTGCAAGTTGTTAAGAGTCATTTTTAACATAATGTTTTCCTCCGTGTTAGTTTTCTGTGATAACTCTGGTTTGGACGAACTCAGAAGAGTTCTCCGATAAGTTTGCCATACCTAAGAAAAATGATTCGAAGAATAACTGCGTCATTTCTCTCTGGTGTGAAGGAAGATCAGTTGGAATTTCAACCATCAGATAGCCACCTTCATCTTCGTTTAATTCTAGGATTGGTTCATAGCCTGCAAATTTCTCAATAGAATTGATAAAGTTAATGGCAAGCGTAGAAACCGATGCACACACGACATCTAAGCCGTATTCGCCACTCTCGGCGTGTCCAGTAATTTCCGCACTCCTCAGCTCGCCATCTTCGGCTCTCTCAAAGACTGCCTGTATCATGTGTTCTCCTTAAAATTAAGCGTTGATTGCGTTGATGACAACTTTTGTATATGGTTGACGGTGACCTTGTTTACGGTGGCTACCTTTTTTAGGTTTGTACTTGTAAGTAACAACTTTCTTTTGTTTTCCTTGTTTTTCAACAGTTCCAACTACAGTAGCTCCAGCAACAAGTGGAGTTCCGACAACAGTGTTTTCACCACCAACAAGAACAACTTCGTTAAAAGTAACTTCTTGACCAGCTTCAACGTTCAATTTTTCAACGTAAACTGCTTGACCAACTTCAACTTTAACTTGTTTTCCGCCAGTTTTGATAATTGCGTATGTGCTCATTATGCACCTCCTATGATTTTTATGGGTTTCCCCGATTTTTTTGTGAAGACTCGCCTAGCATCGTGGGACAAACCACTTAAACTTGAATAATCAAGCAACGATGTTCGTGCGGTTGCACAGGATCGTGCATAGTCAACTCTTCAAGTATAGCATATCTCCTATTTTCTTACAAGTAATAACACCTAAAATGAAGTTTTTTCTTTTACTTTTTCCGCCACTTGGCAAAAAGCATGCTGAGGTAAAAAATACTCATCATAATAGGAACACCAAGAATGGTCTTTTCATGATAGAAAATCGTCAAATAGGCTGAAAAGACAACGCCAAGGACAAAACTACCAAGCAGGCTAACAAATATAAACCCTTCACGCAAAAAAGGAGTGTGCTTGGTTCGGAAATAATCTCCAAAAGCCAGCATGGTCCGTTTGATATTCCCTGTCATAAAAGCGTTATTATAGGCAATACCCGACACTTCTCCAAAAGCAGTTGTCACCAATCCCATACAGAAAGCCAAGGGCGGCACTAGATAGATATTATCTACAGTTTGCGGCACAAAACCAATAATGATTGATAAGATTGCCAAAGGAGTCAATGACAGAATGGGCTTTTTCACAATTCTCAATTTTTCCTTATAAACAGTTAATAAAAAGACCCCCATCATAAAAGCTAGTAAGGTCATTACCTTCGCACTGGCATCTGACACATTGTGTTGAATCAGACCTACTGAAAGAAAGACGACATTCCCAGTTTGTCCAGCCACAAGAGTGTTCCCTCGCACAATAAACGTATAGGCATCTACATAACCTGCACAAAAAGTCAAAAAAAGCGCTAGCCTCTTAGACTGACGTGATATTTTTCTTATAGGTAATAACCTCATTTTCCCTCCCATTTCATTTACTCATCTCATTATTGTACCACTTTCTTTGGAAAAGACCTAGTAGCTTATTTGAAATTTTTTACCCGCTGTTGGATAGTCCCGTCTATCTATGTTATAATGAAAGAAGGATTTAAAATCGGAAAAGGAGTATCTATGCTTAAATTAGGTGTCATCGGAACAGGGGCTATCAGCCACCACTTCATAGAAGCAGCCCATACCAGTGGAGAATACCAGCTGGTCGCAGTCTATTCTAGAAAACTAGAAACTGCGGCAACCTTTGCTTCTCGCTATCAGAATATCCAACTCTTTGATCAAGTAGAGGACTTCTTCAAGAGCTCCTTTGATGTGGTCTATATTGCTAGCCCAAACTCCTTGCATTTTGCTCAGGCAAAAGCTGCATTGTCTGCAGGTAAACATGTCATTCTTGAAAAGCCAGCTGTCACTCAGCCACAAGAATGGCTAGATTTGAGACATACAGCTGAGAAAAATCACTGTTTTATATTCGAAGCAGCTCGCAATTACCATGAAGAAGCTTTCACTATCATCAAAAACTTTTTAGCAGACAAACAAATTTTGGGAGCAGATTTCAACTATGCCAAGTATTCTTCCAAAATGCCTAACTTGTTGACTGGGGAGACACCAAATGTCTTCTCAGACCGTTTTGCTGGTGGAGCTCTTATGGATTTGGGGATTTATCCCCTCTACGTTGCCGTTCATCTCTTTGGAAAAGCTAAAGATGCAACCTATCAGGCTCAACAGCTTGACAATAACATTGACCTAAATGGTGACGGAATCCTCTTCTACCCAGACTTTCAAGTTCATATCAAGGCTGGGAAAAACATCACTTCCAATCTCCCTTGCGAAATTTATACGACAGATGGAACCCTGACGCTCAACACCATCGAACATGTCAGCTCGGCTATTTTTACCGACCACCAAGGCAATCAAATCCAACTCCCTATCCAACAGGCTCCTCATACAATGACTGAGGAAGTTGCTGCATTTGCACACATGATCCAGCAACCAGATCTGAATCTCTACCAAACTTGGTTGGAAGATGCAAGTTTTGTTCATGAACTACTATTTACCATGCGCCAGACTGCTGGCATTAGATTTGAGGCAGAAAAATGAAAAACAAACTACCGACTGAATGGCAAGAACTGAGTGACCAACTCGGTTTCCAAGAATTCACTCCCATTCAAACTCAACTATTTGAGCCCCTTCTTGCTGGAGAAAACCTCCTAGGAGTGAGCCCAACAGGAACTGGTAAGACCCTAGCTTACCTTCTACCAAGTCTTCTCAGACTACAAAAGAAAAAAGCCCAACAACTCTTGATTCTAGCACCAAATACTGAGCTTGCTGGACAGATTTTTGATGTATGTAAAACGTGGGCTGAAGCTATCGGCTTGACAGCTCAACTCTTCTTATCAGGTTCGAGTCAGAAACGCCAGATTGAACGACTCAAAAAAGGACCAGAAATTCTGATTGGAACCCCTGGCCGTATCTTTGAACTGATTAAATTGAAAAAAATCAAGATGATGAATGTGGAAACCATCATCCTGGATGAATTCGACCAATTACTAGATGATTCTCAGATACACTTTGTCGAGAAAATTACTCACTACGCACCTCGTGACCACCAACTTGTCTATATGAGTGCGACAACCAAGTTTGACCAAAAGAAGATTGCGCCTAACACACGTACCATTGATCTCTCTGACCAAAAATTGGACAACATCCAGCACTTCTACATGCAGGTAGATCAACGTCACCGAGTGGATATGCTACGAAAACTGGCTCATGTAGAGGATTTCCGAGGTCTTGTCTTCTTTAACAGCCTATCAGACCTTGGAAGTGCAGAAGAAAAACTACAGTATCGGGATATCTTGGCTGTTTCCCTCGCTAGTGATGTCAATGTCAAGTTCAGAAAAGTCATCTTAGAAAAGTTTAAAGACAAGCAACTAACCCTACTTCTCGCAACAGACCTTCTGGCTCGTGGAATTGATATCGATAGCCTCGAATGTGTCGTAAACTTTGATGTTCCTAGAGATAGCGAAACCTACACTCACCGTGCTGGCCGTACAGGTCGCATGGGTAAAGAAGGCTATGTTATCACTCTCGTCACTCATCCAGAAGAAATCAAAAAACTCAAAAAGTTTGCAAGCGTACGTGAAATTGTCTTGAAAAACCAAGAACTCTATATCAGATAAAGCTCCGTTTGCTCTATGCCCATCAAGTGTATAGAGCTTTTTTATAAGCAATTCAATTTTATACTCTTCGAAAATCTCTTCAAACCGCGTCAGCTTCGCCTTGCCGTATGGATATGATACTGACTTCGTCAGTTCTATCTACAACCTCAAAACAGTGTTTTGAGCTGACTTCGTCAGTCTTATCTACAACCTCAAAGCAGTGCTTTGAGCAACCTGCGGCTAGCTTCCTAGTTTGCTCTTTGATTTTCATTGAGTATGAAATGAGAAGACAAAAAAGATTGTCACAAACCCTTATTTTTTGATAGAATAGAAGTAGTAAAAAAGAAATGAGTTAGACATGTCAAAAGGATTTTTAGTCTCTCTTGAGGGACCAGAGGGAGCAGGCAAGACCAGTGTTTTAGAGGCTCTGCTACCAATTTTAGAGGAAAAAGGAGTAGAGGTGCTGACGACCCGTGAACCTGGCGGTGTCTTGATTGGGGAGAAGATCCGGGAAGTAATTTTGGACCCAAGTCATACTCAGATGGATGCGAAGACAGAGTTGCTTCTTTATATTGCTAGTCGCAGACAGCACTTGGTGGAAAAAGTTCTTCCAGCCCTTGAAGCTGGCAAGTTGGTCATTATGGACCGCTTCATCGATAGTTCTCTTGCCTATCAGGGATTTGGTCGTGGCTTGGATATTGAAGCCATTGACTGGCTTAACCAGTTTGCGACAGATGGCCTTAAACCCGATTTGACACTCTATTTTGACATCGAGGTGGAAGAAGGACTGGCTCGCATTGTTGCTAATAGCAATCGTGAGGTCAATCGTTTGGACTTGGAAGGGTTGGACTTGCATAAAAAAGTTCGTCAAGGCTACCTTTCTCTTCTGAACAAAGAAGGGAATCGCATTGTCAAGATTGATGCTAGTTTTCCTTTGGAGCAAGTTGTGGAAACAACTAAGGCTGTCTTGTTTGATAGGATGGGATTAGCTAAATGAAACAAGATCAACTAAAGGCTTGGCAACCAGCCCAGTTTGACCGCTTTGTCCGTATCTTGGAGCAAGACCAGCTCAATCATGCCTACCTCTTTTCAGGTTTCTTTGGAAGCTTGGAAATGGCGCAATTTTTGGCTAAAAGTCTCTTTTGCACGGATAAAGTAGGTGTTTTGCCATGTGAGAAATGCCGAAATTGTAAGCTGATTGAACAGGGAGAATTTCCCGATGTCACTTTGATTAAGCCAGTCAATCAGGTCATCAAGACAGAACGGATTAGAGAATTGGTGGGACAGTTTTCTCAAGCAGGGATTGAAAGCCAGCAGCAGGTTTTTATTATCGAGCAAGCTGAGAAGATGCACCCCAACGCAGCCAATTCTCTGCTCAAGGTCATCGAAGAACCCCAGAGTGAGGTTTATATTTTCTTCTTGACTAGCGATGAGGAAAAGATGTTACCGACCATCCGTAGTCGAACCCAGATTTTCCACTTTAAAAAGCAAGAAGAACAACTCATCTTGCTCTTAGAACAAATGGGACTGGTTAAGAAAAAAGCGACTCTTTTAGCCCAGTTTAGTCAATCGCGAGCTGAAGCAGAAAAGTTAGCCAATCAGGCAAGTTTTTGGACCTTGGTTGATGAAAGTGAACGCCTGCTGACTTGGTTAGTGGCTAAGAAAAAAGAAAGCTATCTGCAGGTTGCTAAATTAGCCAACTTGGCAGATGACAAGGAAAAACAAGATCAGGTTTTACGGATTCTTGAAGTCCTCTGTGGACAAGATATTCTACAAGCAAGAGTGCGGGTGATTCTACAAGATTTGCTAGAAGCCAGAAAAATGTGGCAAGCTAATGTCAGCTTTCAAAATGCCATGGAATATCTGGTCTTGAAAGAAATATAAACTCAAAAATGAACGATAAAGAAAGGAAAGGGCTGTTTTATGGACAAAAAAGAATTATTTGACGCGCTGGATGATTTTTCCCAACAGTTACTAGTGACCTTGGCCGATGTGGAAGCCATCAAGAAAAATCTCAAGAGCCTGGTAGAGGAAAATACAGCTCTTCGTTTGGAAAATAGTAAGTTGCGCGAACGCTTGGGTGAGGTGGAAGCAGATGCTCCAGTCAAGGCTAAGCATGTTCGTGAAAGTGTCCGTCGAATTTATAAAGATGGTTTTCACGTATGTAATGATTTTTATGGACAACGTCGAGAGCAGGACGAGGAATGTATGTTCTGTGACGAGTTGTTGTACAGGGAGTAGGCATGCAGATTCAAAAAAGTTTTAAGGGGCAGTCTCCCTATGGCAAGCTGTACCTAGTGGCAACGCCGATTGGCAATCTAGATGATATGACCTTTCGAGCTATCCAGACCTTGAAAGAAGTGGACTGGATTGCTGCTGAGGACACGCGCAATACAGGTCTATTGCTCAAGCATTTTGACATTTCTAGCAAGCAGATTAGTTTTCATGAGCACAATGCCAAGGAAAAAATTCCTGATTTGATTGGTTTCCTGAAAGCAGGACAAAGTATTGCTCAGGTCTCTGATGCAGGTTTGCCTAGCATCTCAGACCCTGGTCATGATTTGGTTAAGGCTGCTATTGAGGAAGATATTGCTATTGTGACTGTTCCAGGTGCCTCTGCAGGAATTTCTGCCTTGATTGCCAGTGGTTTAGCGCCACAGCCACATATCTTTTATGGTTTTTTACCGAGAAAATCAGGCCAGCAAAAGCAATTTTTCGACTCGAAAAAAGATTATCCTGAAACTCAGATTTTCTATGAATCTCCCCATCGTGTGGCAGATACGTTGGAAAATATGCTAGAAGTCTATGGTGACCGCTCGGTCGTCTTGGTCAGAGAATTGACCAAAATCTATGAAGAATACCAACGAGGAAAGATCTCTGAATTGCTGGAAAGCATCTCTGAAACGCCACTTAAGGGAGAATGCCTTCTCATCGTTGAAGGTGCCAGTCAGGATGTGGAAGAAAAAGACGAGGAAGACTTGTTCTTAGAAATCCAAGCTCGTATCCAGCAAGGCATGAAGAAAAATCAAGCTATTAAGGAAGTCGCTAAGATTTACCAGTGGAATAAAAGCCAGCTCTACGCTGCCTATCACGACTGGGAAGAAAATCAAGAAAATGACTAAACAGGGAAGTTTGCCTTCTTCCCTTTTTTT
>CAJZLM010000006.1:0-14764 GCA_916050595.1 Streptococcus mitis
GGATTGGTACACTTACGAAAAGGAAAAATCCGATCCAGCAACCGCTTGATTTCATTGGCTGCGCCCACATCTGGATAGGGACCAAAGTAGAGACCTCCGTCCTTCTTGACCTGTCGGGTAATAATCAAACGAGGATAGCGTTCATTGGTGATTTTGATGAAAGGATAAGACTTGTCATCCTTGAGCATGATATTGTACTTGGGCTTGTTTTCCTTAATCAGGTTGATTTCTAGGAGAAGTGCCTCAATATTGGACTCAGTAACGATAAATTCAAAATCTACAATTTCAGACACCAGAGCCTCTGTCTTAGTATCATGACTTCCACGGAAATAAGACCTCACGCGGTTACGCAGATTTTTAGCCTTTCCTACATAGATAATGGTGCCGTTTTTATCCTTGTGAATGTAGCAACCAGGGCTGGTCGGCAAGAGCTCTAGTTTTGATTTAATCAAGTTATTCATAGTTCCATTATAGCAAAAAAGTAGGGAAAGATTGTTCCCTACTCACTAGTCTCATATATTTTTCGGAGGTTTGCAACATCCTCTTCCTGGATACCATAAAAGGAACCTGCAGGTTGCATCACAGACTTCTCATCTGTATGATCCAAGCCAATCGCATGCCCCAACTCATGTTCTGCAGTATGGACAAGGCGCTCATAGGAATAGCCATAGTTAGGATTGGACAAATAATAATGATTCAACCGTACCGTTACAAACAAGAATTGCCCCGTCAAGAGATTGGTCTGACTTTCCGCCTCTCCTGCCACAGGAGTGCCTCCGTCATTCATCTCCGTAGCTATAATATCTGCCTTGCTAGACTCTGTCACGACTTCAAAGTTAAAAGCACCTGTTTGATTCCAGTTCTGAATTGCTTCTACATAAGCCTCTTGAAAACGTGAATCCATTTGCGGATCCAGGTAAATACGAGCAGAAGCTTGCGGCCACCTTCCTTCAGAGTGTTGGTGGCTATCTGTCTGGTTCAACTTAGGCAGTTGCCCAGTTTTTTCCCATTGATCAATACTTTGTCGACCAATCTTGACTGACCGTTCTGCTTGCTTTAGCGCTCCTTGAAAATCCCCGTTCAGATACCAGAGAAGTCCGAAAGCAAGAGCAAATAAGAGCACAACTATCCAAACCAGGCGCCAAAACAAACGCCACACAAAAGAAAAGAAAGCCCCTATCAAACGAAAAATCCAGCGCATGTCTCTCCACCTTTCTAGCAAATAAAGACTATTTTACTAAAATAAGCTGAAAGAAAACTAAATTATGACAATCTCTCTTCTAATTTGAAATCGATTGGTAGGGTTGCTAAGAACCGTTCCAATTGTTTTTCCCAGTAGTACCATTCGTGAGTTCCAGCACTATGGCTATAGGTCACATCAAATCCCAGTTTTTTGAGATTTTTCACTGCGAGATTATTGGCTTCGTACAAGAAATCCTGCTCGCCACACCAAGCCCAAAGTTTGGTCTTTTTATCCGATTTTTTAGCCAGACTTTCAAGAGAATAAGGACTAGCTGTCCAGTCTTTAATCTCTCCAAAAACACCTCTCCAATAAGCTGGTGTTCCCAAATCTTGGCTCTCAGGAGAAAAATCTTGAAAGCTAAGAGCACCTGAAAAACTAGCCGCATGAGAAAAACGATTTGTAGCAAGAGCCAGTTTGAAACAGCCATAGCCTCCCATAGAGAGACCAGCGATAAAGGTCTTTTCACGCTTGCTGGTCATATTAGGGAAGAAGCGTTTCAAAACCTGTGGCAATTCCTCTGCTAGAGCTGTGTAATAGTCAAAACCATACTGGGTATCGGTATACCAACCGTTGCTGGTATTGGGCATGACGACAATGAGATTAGTTCCTCGAAGCAAGCGTTCTACATTGGTCCGCTTAAGCCAACTATTATGATTGCCAGACATCCCGTGCAAGAGGTACAAGACGGGAATGTCATGACACTCTGGTTCTTCCACTCGATTGGCATCTGGGTAGAGGACATTCACTCCCCACTCCATATCCAAGACTTGTGAGTAATACTCAATTTTCATTACTGCCATATTTTTTCCTCTATTTTTCTATAAGAAAAAGCCGAAACTCGACTTTCTCTCTGTTTATTTCAACGATTATTTTGCTTCCATGACTACCGGTAAAATAGCTGGACGACGCTTAGTCTGGTCAAAGAGATACTTGGTCAGATTATCACGAACCTTCCCTTTGAGATCTGCCCAGTCAAAATCATCTCCTTGAAGATAGTCTTCTACCGTTTGGTTAATCAATTCAGAACTTTCACGGAGAATATCGCGACTCTTCTTGAGATAAACAAATCCACGTGTGTGCACACGAGCCTTGGCCACAATTTTCTTCTCACGACGGTTAACGGTAATTGCGACGATGAAAATACCATCCTCTGACAAGACCTTACGGTCACGAAGGACCACATTTCCAACATCACCGATGGCATTTCCGTCAATCAAGACATCACCTGCCGAAACTGCGCCAGCTGGGACAAAGTCTCCATTCTCATAAGCCATGCTGGTTCCCTTTTTAGGGATGAAAATGCGTTCTGGCAACATCCCAACTGCCATAGCAGCCTTAGCATGGGCATCCAACTCACGGTATTCCCCTTGAATTGGGAAGAGATACTTAGGTTGCAAGAGATTGATCATTAACTGCAAATCACGCGCATTTCCGTGACCTGACACGCGCAAGCTTTGGGTGATCAGTTTGACAACCCCGCCAGCTTGGTAAATCATGTTTTCCACACGCGCCATGACCGCCTCTTTGGCGATAGACGGAGTCGTTACGATATAGACCAAGTCACCATCCTTAATTTCCACATAACGGTGACGACCAATCGACATCTTGCGAAGACCGTTGATAGGCTCACCCATACGGCCTGTCTCAAGAATAATCAACTCATGGTCCTCAAAACGAGACATATCTTTTGGCTTAATCAAAAGACTTTCGTTAGCTAGAGACAATTTCTTGAGGCGAATAGCAGTGCGGACGATATTTTCAATATCAAATCCTGTCAAGACCACACGACGGCCTGTTGCATCCGCAGCGTCAAACACCTGCTGGATACGAGAGAGGTTGCTGGCTACTGCTGCAACAATGATACGACCATCCCAGTCCGAAATGGTTTGAGTGATCTCGTCCCCAACTTCACTTTCGCTAGCCACTTGGATATTACTGTCCGCATTGGCTGAATCGCTAAGAAGAGCTAGAACTCCATCACGACCGATTTCTGCCAAACGAGCAAAGTCTGTGGCATAAGATTCACTAGCTGTCTGGTCAAATTTGAAGTCACCTGTATAAACGATGCTACCTTCAGCTGTCTTCAAGACCACACCCAGACTTTCTGGGATAGAGTGGGTCGTACGGAAGAAGGACACCACAGTCCCGCCAAAATCAATCTCCGTATCCTCATCGATAACATGAAAATCATTAAATTTCTTAACTGTGTCATTTCCTTTGACAAAGAGTTTTGCCAACTCAATGGTCAACTCAGAGCCAAATACAGGTACCTTGGCTTCAGCCAAGAGATAAGGCAGAGCACCAATGGCATCCGCATGGCCGTGGGTCAAGAAGACCCCAGCGATACGATCGCTATTTTCAAAAAGATAGTCCATATTGGGAATGACCACGTCCACCCCTAGTTGTTCATTTTCAGGGTATTTCAGACCTGCATCCAAAACGAAAATAGACCCATCGATTTCAGCGATATACATATTTTTCCCATTTTCACGGACACCGCCAAGTGTTGTTAAACTGATATTACTCATTTTTCCTCCGAAAGCTTAGTTTATCTTGATTATAGGGTTACTTACCCTCTTATTCTAAAAGCACTACTTTTAGCCGAATCTTTTCCTACCATTATACCATTTTTTTAATGATTTTCAAAATGAAGATTTGTTTTCAAAAAAGAGCTGGTTTCCCAACTCTTTCCTATCTGCTATTCTTTTTCCATTAAAAAGTCATAAATTTCTTGCACGGTACCCAGCGCCATCATTTCTTGGTCTTTGACGGTTTGTTTGAGATTTTGGTAAATCTGACTTTCTCCGATTTCTCTCTTTGGCGCTTCTTTATTCACTGTCATGACCCCGTCTTTGATGGTCACAAAACCTAATTCTTCAAATATTTGAATCATCTTGACCAGCAAGATTTGCTGAATATTAAGATAAGCTGCCAAATCTTTCAGCTTGTAGCGAATATCAAACTCTGGGAACTGGTAAATAGTCTTATACAATTTAGCAAACTGTTCTCTAGTCCCATAGCCTGTCAGATAGTAGGCCTTGTCAATATCATTTTTAAAATAAACAGCAGAAAAATTCTGTTTCTGAAAAATAGTCTTCAGCTGAGTAATATCCTCAGGAATGGTTTTTACAACAACTGCGTCACTAGCTACTAAATCTGGTAATTCTCCAGCAAAATCCAAGACCGGAACTCCTTCTGGCAAGACTGCATTCTTCCCACGGATGTTAAAAAGTTGAACACCCTCCACACGCGCATCCACCATCATCAACTGGAGGGCAGTTTGGCCATTCCATTGGTTGACAGACAATTTGACTGCCAACTCTAGGTTCTTGGTTTGAGAAAACTCTGTCGCCCATTTTCCTTGACCAAAGGCTACCACTTCAAAACTCGCTTCACCCTTAGAGATTTTCAGCTTGAGATGGGCATTACCTGCCCCCATGGTACGAGCACTTTCGACCTGAAAATCCTTGATATAAAAGACAGGTTTCTGATTGTCCATGCCAAAAGGTGCCAAACGTTCAAAACTTTTGACCGTTTCCAAGCTAAGTGTCTCCAAATCCAATTCTTCATCTAGATTTAACTTGTTCTTACCACTAGCAACTGCACCTTTTTCACGGACATAATCTTCCAATACTTGAGATAAATCTGAAAGTTTCTCAACTTCCAGCGTCATGCCAGCCGCACCAGCATGGCCACCGAAAGCGATAAAGAGGTCGCGATGAGGATCCAGTGCCTCAAAAATATCGACCGCTTCCACACTACGAGCACTACCCTTGGCACGACCGTCCTCTATATTGAGAACGATGACTGTCTGCCCTAGTTCTTCCAACAAACGACCAGCCACGATACCCAGAACTCCAGGATTCCAACCTTCCTTAGCCAAGACTTGGACCTTCTTCTCAGGGTCCACCATGGTCTTAGCTTCTTCATAGATAGACTGAACGATTTCCTTGCGCTCTTCGTTTTTCTGATGAATCATGAGAGCAATCTCATGCGCTTCCTCATCATCAAACCCAGTCAGCAAATCAATGGCAGGATTGGGATCATCCAAGCGGCCCAAAGCATTCAAACGAGGGGCAATCTGGAAACCAACTGTCTCTTCTGTCACCTCGTTGGCAGCAATCCCAGCCATGTCCAGCATTTCTTGTAGACCAATGCGCTGAGTATGTCCCAACATTTCCAGACCGTATTGCACCAAAATGCGGTTTTCATCCGTCAAACTCACCATATCAGCAATGGTTCCAATAGCGACCAAATCAAGCAATTCCACTTGTACTTCTTCTAACAGGGCGCAAGCCAGCTTGAAGGCCACTCCACAACCAGCCAAATATTGGAAAGGATAATCCGCATCTGGATGTTCAGGGTGGACGATGGCATAGGCATCTGGCAAGGTTTCAGGCATGGAATGGTGATCGGTCACAATGACATCCACTCCCATAGACTGGGCCAGTTCAATAGCCCCATGACCTGCAACTCCATTATCCACTGTCACAATCAAGGAAATTCCTTCTTGCTCGATAAAATATTTGTAAACACTGGCATTAGGTCCATAGCCATCAGTAAAACGATTAGGCAAGTAAACACGGCACTCAGCACCAAGCTGTTCCAAACTTTCCTTCACAATCGAAGACGAAGTCATACCATCCGCATCGTAGTCTCCATAGATGAGAATATTTTCCCCTTCTTCAATGGCCTGACGAATCCGTTCCACTGCTTTATCCATATCATGGAGCAGATAAGGGTCGTGCAAATCCTCCAAGGAAGGTTCTAAAAACTTCTTCAGGCTTTCTTGGTCCTGAATCCCTCTTTCAAATAATAACCGAGCCACCTCAGGACCCAGTCCAGCCTTCTTGGCTATCTTTGTAAAATCCGCATCTTCTACCTGCGGGGCAAACTGCCATTCATAAGTAGGTGTTATCAAAAAGACATCCACTCTTTCTAAGAATTCTATTGCTTCATTATAACATGATTTAGGCTTTTTCTCTATCCTGATTGCTTTCTACAAAAATTTTACTAACTTTTTTCTGATATGATTTGACAAGGTAATTCTTTTGGTGTAAAATCATGTTATAAAATCTAACACAAAGGAGATTCCTTATGGCTTTAGTAGAATTTGAACACGTCGAAAAATATTACGGAGACTACCACGCTCTCCGCGACATCAATCTCCGTTTTGAAAAAGGGCAAGTCGTTGTCCTACTCGGACCATCTGGTTCTGGGAAGTCCACTCTTATCCGCACCATCAATGGTTTGGAGGCTGTTGACAAAGGAAGTCTTCTAGTAAATGGTCACCAAGTTGCCGGTGCCAGCCAGAAAGATTTGGTACCTCTTCGTAAGGAAGTCGGCATGGTTTTCCAACATTTTAACCTCTACCCCCACAAAACAGTGTTAGAAAACGTAACACTCGCACCCATAAAAGTTCTCGGAATTGATAAAGAAGAAGCTGAAAAAACAGCCCAAAAATATCTGGAATTTGTAAATATGTGGGACAAGAAAGATTCTTATCCAGCCATGCTATCTGGTGGACAAAAACAACGAATTGCCATCGCACGTGGCCTCGCTATGCATCCGGAACTCCTCCTCTTTGATGAACCAACATCTGCCCTTGATCCTGAAACCATCGGCGATGTTCTGGCAGTTATGCAAAAATTAGCCCACGATGGTATGAATATGATTGTCGTTACCCATGAAATGGGCTTTGCCCGTGAAGTTGCTGACCGCATTATCTTTATGGCTGATGGAGAAGTTTTGGTGGATACGACAGATGTCGATGACTTTTTCGACAATCCAAGCGAACCTCGTGCCCAACAATTTCTCAGCAAAATCATCAACCACGAAAGTGACAAAGTCAAATAAGGAGGCGCCTATGAAAAAGAAATTCTTTTTATCCACATTATTGATTAGCCTTTTCAGCCTTGCTGCTGCAAAACCAGTCCAGGCTGATACTAGTGTCGCAGATATTCAAAAGAGAGGCGAGCTAGTTGTTGGTGTGAAACAAGACGTTCCCAACTTCGGCTACAAGGATCCCAAGACAGGAACCTATTCTGGTATCGAAACCGACTTGGCCAAGATGGTAGCTGATGAACTCAAAGTCAAGGTTCGTTATGTGCCGGTTACAGCACAAACTCGCGGACCCCTTCTAGACAATGAACAGGTCGATATGGATATCGCGACCTTTACCATCACAGATGAACGCAAAAAACTCTACAACTTCACCAGCCCTTACTACACCGACGCTTCTGGCTTTTTGGTCAATAAGTCTGCCAAAATCAAAAGCATTGAGGACCTAAACGGCAAAACCATCGGTGTTGCCCAAGGTTCCATCACCCAACGCCTGATTACTGAACTGGGTAAAAAGAAAGGCTTAACCTTTAAATTCGTCGAACTTGGTTCCTACCCAGAATTGATTACGTCCCTTCACGCTCATCGAATTGATGCCTTTTCCGTTGACCGCTCTATCCTATCTGGCTACATCAGTAAGCGCACAGTACTACTAGATGATAGTTTCAAGCCATCTGACTACGGTATCGTTACCAAGAAATCAAATACCGAGCTCAACGACTATCTCGATAACTTGGTCACCAAATGGAGCAAGGATGGTAGTTTGCAGAAACTCTATGACCGTTACAAGCTCAAACCATCTAGCCATACTGCAGATTAAGGAGGACACCCCATGACAGATTTATCATCTTGGACAGCCTATTTTCAGGATTTTGGACAATTTTTCAATGGTTTCCTCTTCACCCTTGCCCTAGCAATTGGATCCTTTATCCTCGCCATGGTTTTGGGCATCTTCTTTGGAGCTATGTCAACCAGCAAACGTCCCATTTTACGCATTTTAGCTCGCATCTTTGTAGAATTTTATCAAAACACTCCCCTCTTGGTGCAGTTTGTTATCGTCTTTTATGGCCTACCTCTTATCAGTGACCATATCATCATGATTCCGATTTATTGGACGGCTGTTCTCTGCGTGGGTCTCTATCACGGCGCCTATATCGCTGAGGTTATTCGCTCAGGTATTCAGTCTATTCCTAGCGGTCAGATGGAAGCCGCCTTGTCGCAAGGTTTTACCTATATCAGTGCCATGCGCTTGATTATCTTGCCTCAGGCCTTTCGTATCATTCTCCCTCCTTTGACCAACCAAATCGTCAACCTCATCAAGAACACCTCTACAGTTGCCATCATCTCTGGAGTAGACTTGATGTTTGTGACCAAGTCTTGGTCAGCCCTCAACGGAAATTACATTCCAGCATTTTTAGGCGCTGCCCTGCTCTACTTTTTTGTTTGCTTTCCTGTTGCCCAGTTTGGTCGCAAGATGGAGCAAGCCAACAAAAAAGCCTATTCACTTTAGGAGGTTACTATGGAATCCATTTTAGAAGTTTTGACCCCAGATAACCTAGTCTTTATCTTTAAAGGATTTGGCTTGACCCTCTACATTTCTCTGATTGCCATCGTCCTCTCTACCCTTATCGGAACGGTGCTAGCCGTCATGAGAAATGGGAAAAATCCTGTCTTACGTATCATCTCCAGCATTTATATCGAGTTTGTACGTAACGTTCCCAACCTCCTCTGGATTTTCACTATCTTTTTAGTTTTCAAGATGAAATCCACACCAGCAGGAATCACTGCCTTTACCCTCTTTACATCAGCAGCCTTGGCTGAGATTATCCGAGGTGGTCTCAATGCTGTGGATAAGGGGCAATACGAAGCAGGAATGTCACAAGGATTTACCTCTGCACAAATCCTCTACCACATCATTCTCCCACAAGCCATTCGTAAAATGCTGCCAGCCATCATTTCTCAGTTTGTTACCGTGATTAAGGATACCAGTCTTCTCTACTCTGTTATCGCCCTACAAGAGCTCTTTGGAGCTAGCCAAATTCTCATGGGCCGTTATTTCGAACCAGAGCAAGTGTTTAGTCTTTATATCCTGATTGCCCTCATCTACTTCAGCCTTAACCTAGCCATTTCTAGCCTATCTCATATGCTAGCAAAACGTTGGCAACAAGCTGCAGAATAAACAACCACTCTCCAGTTCAATTGGAGAGTTTTTTTGATGATTGTTGATATTTATAGACCTCAATTTGACACCATACATTTTCTATGATAAAATGTAACAAATTTGTTTACAACAAATCAAAATCTAAATGAAATGGAATTTTCTATGAAATCACTCAAAGGACTGCTCTTTATCATAGCTAGTTTCGTCTTGACTATTTTGACTTGGATGAGCACTTCTCCCCAATTCATGATTCCAGGACTAGCTTTAACAAGCCTATCTCTGACTTTTATCCTAGCCACTCGTCTCCCACTACTAGAAAGCTGGTTTTACGGTTTGGAGAAGGTCTACACCGTCCACAAATTCACAGCCTTTCTATCCATCATTCTACTCATCTTTCATAACTTTAGTATGGGCGGTTTGTGGGGCTCTCGCTTAGCTGCTCAGTTTGGAAATCTTGCCATCTATATCTTTGTCAGTATCATCCTTGTCGCCTATTTAGGCAAATACATCCAATACGAAGCTTGGCGATGGATTCACCGCCTGGTTTATCTAGCTTATATTTTTGGACTCTTTCACGTCTACATGATGACGGGCAATCGTCTTCTCACATTTAATCTTCTAAGTTTTCTTGTTGGTAGCTATGCCCTTTTAGGATTATTGGCTGGTTTTTATATCATCTTCCTTTATCAAAAGATTGGCTTCCCCTATCTAGGGAAAATTACCAATCTCAAACGCTTAAATCACGATACTATAGAAATTCAAATCCATCTTAGCAGACCTTTCAACTATCAATCAGGACAATTTGCCTTCCTAAAGATTTTCCAAGAAGGCTTTGAAAGCGCTCCGCATCCTTTTTCTATCTCAGGAGGTCATGGTCAAACTCTTTACTTTACTGTTAAAAATTCAGGCGACCATACCAAGAATATCTATGACAACCTTCGAGTCGGCAGCAAAGTAAGCGTAGACAGAGCTTACGGACACATGATTATAGAAGAAGGACGAGAAAATCAATTTTGGATTGCTGGAGGTATTGGGATCACCCCCTTCATCTCTTATATCCGTGAACATCCTATTTTAGATAAACAGGTTCACTTCTACTATAGCTTCCGTGGAGAGGAAAATGCAGTCTATCTAGATTTGCTTCGTGACTATGCTCAGAAAAATCCTAATTTTGAACTCCATCTAGTAGACAGTAGGAAAGACGGCTATCTTAATTTTGAGCAAGAAGAAGTGACCGAACATGCAAGCGTCTATATGTGTGGTCCTCATTCTATGATGAAGTCACTTGCCAAACAAATTAAGAAAGAAAATCCAAAAGCAGAGCTTATTTACGAAGGATTCAAGTTCAAATAATCAATCATACCCTCCTGGAATTTCCCAGGAGTTTTTTCTACGCAATCTCAAAAAACACTGCCAGATTTCTAGCAGTGTTTTGAGTTTCATTTATCTTAGTAGACTGTTTTTTCAGTTTCTACATCGAAGAAGTGTGCTTTGTTCAAGTCAAATCCAAGTTCAACTGTTGCACCTGTTTGCAAGTAGTCACGAGCATCAACTTTGGCAACAAATTCGTCTTTACCAACTTGGCAGTAAAGGTGAGATTCTGAACCAAGCAATTCTGATACAGAGATAGTTGCTTTGACAACTGATTCTGGGAATGTTTCAAGGAAAGCAGGTTCTGCATTCACGTCTTCTGGACGGATACCGAAGATCAATTCTTTACCTTCGTAGCCTTTGTCACGAAGAACTTTCAATGCTCCTTCTGGAACTTTCAAACGGAAACCGTCAGAAACAATTTCGCTACCAACCAATTTCACGTTGATGAAGTTCATAGCTGGGCTTCCGATGAATCCTGCTACGAATTTGTTAACTGGGTTTTTGTAAACTTCTTGAGGGGTACCGATTTGTTCTACACGTCCGATAGTACCTGTACCAGCAGGGTTCTTAGTTGCTGACATGATAACGATACGGTCTGCAAGTGTCATCGCTTCTGTTTGGTCGTGAGTTACGTAGATAGTTGTAGCTCCGATACGACGGTGGATTTTAGCGATTTCAGCACGCATTGATACACGAAGTTTAGCATCCAAGTTTGACAAAGGTTCGTCCATCAAGAATACTTTTGCATCACGGACGATGGCACGACCCATGGCAACACGTTGACGTTGACCACCTGAAAGGTCAGCTGGTTTACGATCCAAGAATTCTTTCAAACCGAGGATTGCAGCTGCTTCTTGCACACGTTTATCGATGTCTTCCTTGCTGTATTTACGCAATTTCAAACCGAAAGCCATGTTGTCATATACAGTCATGTGTGGGTAAAGAGCGTAGTTTTGGAATACCATGGCGATGTCACGGTCTTTTGGAGCTACGTCGTTGACAACCACGCCATCGATAGATGCAGTACCTTCTGTGATGTCTTCAAGACCAGCAATCATACGAAGAGTTGTTGATTTACCACATCCTGAAGGACCTACGAAAACGATAAATTCTTTGTCTTTGATGTCCAAGTTGAAGTCTTCAACTGAGTAGTGTTCGCTGTTTGGATATTTTTTGTAAATGTTTTTAAGATTCAATTCTACCATGAGGTGAACTCCTTTTGTCTTTTGATAGTTTTATTATAGATGAAAACGCTTTACATTTCTATGGCAAGGTGACCAAAAAAACAAAAAAGTTCTGTGCAACTTGCACAAAACTTTAGAGAATATCTGGTAAAATCAATTGATAACACAGGGTCAGGTCAGTCAATTCCTTCAACTGAAGCCCTGTCAATTCTTCCCATTTGTCAATCTTGTATTGGAGAGAATTGCGGTGCAGGTAGAGTTGCTGGGCTGTTTTAGTGAGAACAGCACTATTTTCCCAAAGGGAGAGAATGATTTCCTGAATCTGGTCTTGATCCAAGATCATCTGGTGCAAGCATTCCTTGATTGCCTTCAAGTCCACAAGTCTTTCTCCCATACTCCAAAGATAGAGCTGAGAAAAAGTATGAACACCTTGGTGACCCTGACGCCACCAAGTCTTGAACAACTCGCGCTCCGCTTTGATTAAGTCTGATAGGGCTTGATGGACCGTCTGAGACCAAACCTGTCCTAACATAATAGAGAGACGCAGTCCAAAGTCATACTCAACCGCTTCAATCGTATCACTTAAAATAGCTCGGACAGAGGTGTACTTATCTTGTTGAAGCACGAAAACATAATCCTGAGCTCCGACCTGAAGCACCGTCTGACAGTTGGGAAAAAGAGTCCGCATCATATCTAGCCAAGAAGCTAGATTTTCCTGCTGAAAATAGGAAAGATGACAATAAACCAACTGAATCTTTTTAAAAGTTTTCGGCGCCTGTCCCTTCCCCTCAATCAGATAGGGATACCAAGGATTGAGCGAAATAGTTTGCTCCTGTTTGGTTAAGAGAGCCACCAGTTGTTTTTCACGTTCGCTAAGACTAGCTTCCTCCAGCAAAATCCACTGCTGAGAAGCTAAAGGGAGCGTAAGAAATCCCTCTTTCTCTACTGGTTGGTCTGAAATCTGAGCTTCAGGAAACCAGTCTTGTAGTTCTTTTGCCATCATGTCCTAGCCCTCCACTTTTTGGATGCACCACGAAATCAAGCTCTCAAGACGTTCCAGATTTTCAGTCATATGGAGATAACCCATGACTGCTTCAAAACCTGTGGACATACGGTAAGTCACCACATCAGCATTTTTAGCCTTGGTGTGACTATTGGTATTGCGACCACGTTTGTAGATTTCTTCTTCTTTTTCCGTCAGGACTTGCTCCTCTAACATAAGGGAAATCAGGCGAGCCTGAGCTTTGGCTGAGACATACTTGGTCGCCTCTTGGTGGAGTTTATTAGGCTTGGTCATACCTTTGAGGATGAGGTGACGGCGAATATACATAGAATACACCGCGTCCCCCTCAAAAGCTAACGCAATCCCGTTAATGAGATTGACATCAATCACGCGTCCACCTCACTCCATCTTTGGTGTCAAGGAGCTTAATCCCTTGAGCAGCCAATTGGTCACGGATCTGGTCCGCTGTCGCAAAGTCACGATTTGCACGCGCTTCTTGGCGTTTTTGAATCAAGTCTTCAATCTCTGCATCCAAAACTTCCTCAACAAAGACAATTCCAAAGACTTCTAACATATCCGCAAGAGCTTGCTTGACACTTGCGTCATAGTTGCCGGAATTGATCCATTTGGCCATTTCAAAGACTACTGTGATTCCATTTGCCGAGTTGAAATCCTCATCCATAGCTGCTACAAACTTGTCTTTAAAAGCTTGTAACTCTTGGGTATCCACGTTTCCTGTAAATGGTTGTTCGTAAGTGTTCTTTAGATACTTGAGATTAGTCTCTGCATCCCGCACTGCCTTTTCCGTAAAGTTGATGGGCTTGCGGTAGTGTTGAGTCGCAAAGAAGAAACGAAGCACTTGCCCATCGAGGGTTTTGAGGGCATCATGGACAGTGATAAAGTTCCCCAAAGATTTGGACATCTTGACATTGTCGATATTGACAAAGCCATTGTGCATCCAGTAGTTGGCAAAAGTCTTGCCTGTTTTAGCTTCAGACTGAGCAATTTCATTGGTGTGGTGAGGAAACTCAAGGTCCGCTCCACCACCGTGGATATCAATAGTATCGCCCAAAATTTCTGTCGACATGACCGAACACTCAATATGCCAGCCCGGACGACCAGGTCCCCAAGGACTGTCCCAAGAAATCTCGCCTGATTTGGCAGATTTCCAGAGGGCAAAGTCTACAGGATTTTCCTTACGAGCTGTTTCTTCATCGGTACGACCTGAAGCACCCAGCTCCAAATCTTCCAAGGTTTTATTAGCCAATTTGGCATAGTTGTGAGATTTTTCCACACGGAAATAGACATCTCCTTGACTCTCGTAGGCAAAGCCTTTTTCAATCAAATCTTCCACAAAGCGGATGATGTCAGCCATAAACTCCACCACACGCGGATGGCGGGTCGCAGGTTTGACGCCCAAGGCTGTCACATCCTCACGAAAGGCAGCGATGTACTTGTCCGCAACCTCCTGAGGCGTGATGCCTTCTTCCTTGGCACGGTTGATAATCTTATCATCCACATCCGTGAAATTAGAAATATAGGCAACTTCGTACCCACGATACTCAAAGTAACGTCGAATCGTATCAAAAGCTACCGTCGAACGGGCATTCCCTACGTGGATATAGTTATACACGGTTGGCCCACAAACATACATCTTGACCTTGCCGTCCTCAATCGGGACAAATTCTCGCAAATCACGAGACATAGTGTCATAGATTTTAATCATAAATCATAGTTAGGAAAGCTAAAATCCAAGAACAATTAGTTTCATCACTAAGAGTTCAATTGAATTTCAGTCCGAATCTCTCTACACTTCGGAATCCCTTGCTCCTTTCTCATTCAGATAAACCACCTGAGTCTGTTTGACAAAGCCAATTTTTTCATACAAACGTTTGGCACCTACATTGCTATCTTCCACTGCAATCTGAAACTCCTTATCATTTTGCTCAATCAGTTGG
>CAJZLM010000007.1:0-12535 GCA_916050595.1 Streptococcus mitis
ACTAAAAAAGAAAAAAGAACTGATTTCTCAGTTCTTCATTAATCTTATTCCACACTAAATAGGTATGGGTAAACAGGTTGTTGACCTTGATGAATCTCGACTTCAACATCTTCGAATTCTTCTGTGATTTCTTGGGCAATTTCATTGGCAAGTTCTTCGCTTCCGTCTTCACCGACATAGAAGGTTACAATTTCACTATCTTCATCCAACATATGTTTCAAGGTTTCTATCAAGGTTTGGTGCATATCAGGGTTTGACACGAGGATTTTCCCATCCACCATACCTAGATTATCGTTTTCATGGATTTCTAAGCCATCAATGGTTGTATCACGCACAGCTGTTGTGACGCTTCCGCTAACGACATCGCTAAGAGCAGCTGTCATACGCTCTTGGTTTTCTTCGATGGACTTGCTTGAATCAAAGGCAAGAAGACTTGTCAAACCTTGAGGAAGAGTACGAGCTTCTACCACTACTGCTGGTTGCTCCAAAACTTCTGCTGCAGATTGAGCTGCCATGAAAATATTCTTGTTGTTTGGCAGGAAGATAATGTTACGAGCGTTGACCTGTTCAACAGCCTTGATAAAGTCTTCTGTTGAAGGGTTCATAGTTTGACCGCCTTCGATAACATAATCCACGCCTTGAGAACGGAAGATATCTGCTAGACCTTTACCAGCCACTACAGCAATCAAAGCATACTCTTTTTCTTCAGCCGGCTTGCTAACTTGAGCAGCTTCTTTTTCAACCTGCGCTTCGTGTTGGTTACGCATATTGTCAACTTTTACCTTGACCAAGCTACCATATTTGAGACCTTCTTGCATAACAAGTCCTGGATCTTCTGTATGGACATGGACTTTGACAATTTCATCATCGTTAACAACAAGGAGAGAATCTCCAAGTTCATTCAAGTAGTTACGGAATTCGTCGTAGTCAAAATCTTTGGCATAGGTTGGACCTTGTTTAAGAGCTACCATGATTTCAGTACAGTAACCAAAGGTGATATCCTCAGTCGCTACATGACCAGCTACAGACTTGTGGTGCTCTGCATTGATCATTTCACTCATGTTAGCAGGAGTGGCTACAAAGTCCTCAGATGCAATATATTCGCCAGTAAGGGCTGAAAGGAAACCTTCGTAGATAAAGACCAGTCCTTGACCACCTGAGTCCACAACGCCAACTTCTTTCAATACTGGAAGCATGTCTGGTGTTTTAGCTAGAGCTGTTTTAGCACCTTCCAAGGCTGCGCGCATGACTTCAACAGCGTCATCTGTTTGCTCAGCTTTTTTCTTAGCACCGATAGCAGCCCCACGAGAAACTGTCAAAATCGTTCCTTCAACTGGTTTCATCACTGCCTTATAGGCAACTTCCACACCTGATTGGAAGGCAAGGGCCAAGTCTTGACCTGTTAACTCATCTTTATCCTTGATAGCTTGTGAAAATCCACGGAAAAGCTGAGACGTAATAACGCCTGAGTTTCCACGCGCACCCATCAAAAGACCTTTGGCAAGAATGCTCGCTACCTCGCCAACTGTAGAAGCTGGCTTGTCTGCAACTTCTTTAGCTCCATTTTCAATGGTCATTCCCATATTTGTCCCGGTATCTCCATCTGGAACGGGGAAGACGTTTAATGAATTGACATATTCAGCTTGCTTATTCAAACGAGTTGATGCAGCCTGCACCATTTCTTGAAATAAGCTAGTAGTAATTTTTGACACGGTTATTCTCCTACAACTTTGATATTTTGAATGTAGACATTTACAGTCTGAGCAGTAATTCCAAGTTGGTTTTCCAAACTAAAACGAACACGCTCTTGAATGTTTTTTGACACTTCGCTAATCTTTGTTCCGTAGCTCAACACGGTATATACATCAACTGCAATACTGCCATCTTCGGCCGCCTTTACGACGACACCTTTAGAATAATTTTCCTTACCTAGAAGGGCTTGGAAATTATCTTTGAGGGCATTTTTACTAGCCATACCGACCACACCAAAAATCTCAGTTGCTGCTCCACCTACGACGGTTGCAATCACTTCATCTGTTAGTTCGATTTGACCATCTTTTGTATTAATTTTTACAGTCATCCTTTTTACCTCAACTAGTTGATACTCTATTTTATCATATTTCAGCCCAAGTGTAAAAGCAGAATACTGTATCAGCGGATATTTACTCTATTTTTCAAATGATTTTATATCTACAGTAAAAGAAAAAAGACCCTAAGGTCTCCTTACTTTTATTATTAAACGCGTTCAACTTTACCTGATTTCAAAGCACGAGCTGAAGCCCAAACTTTTTTAGGTTTACCATCGATAAGAACAGTAACTTTTTGAAGGTTTGGTTTTACGGCACGTTTTGTTTGGTTCATCGCGTGTGAACGGTTGTTTCCTGATACAGTCTTACGACCTGTAAAGTAACATACTTTAGCCATTGTGTTTTCCTCCTATTAGATCTAATATAGCGGATGTGCTAGCACCACATACCGTACTATGTTATCACACTTTCTTCATTTTTGCAAGGGAATTGGAAGATTTTTTTATTTAACGTAAACAACTCCTAATTTCCCAAAAGCCACATCTCCACGGATAATCAAGGTTTTGCTGGTTGGGACTAGAGGAGTATCTGCCTTAGCTACGCCACAGAAAGTTTCTACCTTTAAATCAACTCCCCAATGTTGGGGAACATAGATAACTGCATTGCCAAAACCAACTTCCACTTTCAGAGTTGCGGTATCTCCTAAAATCTCTGCATTGTCATAATATATCTTGGCATTGCCAAAACCAACTTCTACTTGATCTTCTACCAATTCTTGCTCTTGCTTGTAGAAAGTCCCAGTCCCAAAAGCAACTTCCTTATCTGTCAGAATGGTCTTTTCACCGTCATACCACCATTTTTTCCCATTCCAAGTTCTGTTAGAATGAGTGAGTGAGCTGACACCCATTACGATTAAAATACTTGCCCAGAACAATGACTGATTAGGAATTGGTAAAATGCCATAAAAGTGGTTAGCAATCATTAAGGCTACTAGAGCTGTAAAAGAGGCTGAAGTTAAGTGACGACGCAACAAAGCTCCAACTGATTGATAGGCAAAAAATGCAATACCAAGCAAGGGCCAAATTTGCCCACCGAATGAAGGGATTCCAAAATTTCCTTGTAATAATATTAAAGCTGCCAATACTAGCAACACAATACCAAATGCTTTCTTTTTCATGTTCTTACCTCATGTTTCTTAGATTTTCTTTTAGGAGGGATTGGTAATGCCGTGAGACATGAACCTCCTTGTGGGTTTGATAAAAGGAAATGGTGCCCGTTCCTGAAAAGGACTTGTCAACCGAGTAAACTTGCCGAATATTAGCAATGGTCGACTTGGATACTCGACTGAAATAACGGGGCAGGATAGACTCTAACTCATAGAGTTTAAGTCGAACCTCGTAGGCATCTTTCTGGGTATGGGCGTAAATCTTGTTCCCCTCTGTTTCAAAGAAAAGAATTTCCGACAAGTCCAGATAATATTCACCCGTCCCCTTGTAAAAAATCAACCGAGGAGACTTGGATTCTTGCAAGAGGCGCTGTAAATCCGCAATCTCATCTGTCAAAGCCGCTGCCTTGATGACAATTTCAGTTTCCTCTAAATTGCTGTCAATTTCGATTCGTAACTTCATTCCATCTCCTTTCTGACTCTACTATATCAAAGCCAAAATAAGAAAACAAGAGCAAAAAAGCAAGTGGTTACTTTAGACCCGTAAGTGGTTGTAGGACCACCTTAACTTACAATTCAAAATAGAAAGAAAAGCATACCCCACGCAAGGCCACAAATATAACCAACTACTACATCCTTGGGATAATGCACTCCCCCTAAGACTCTTACTAGACCGAGGAAAGCTGACAAGACCAACAAGATAACCCCTACAGATAAACTAGCATGTAAGCAAGCCATGGAGATAATGGTTGCTGAAAAGACATGACGACTGGGCATTGACTGACCAGGACTATCTCTGTCAAGCAAGGGTTTAATAGTCCATTCCTCATAAGGCCTAGGGGCATTGATTTTCTTACGAAGAAAGGACAAAATCACAAAACCTGACGCTGGAATAAACAAATAGATCCCGACCTGTTTCCCAAGTCCTTGTTGGAGATAGGTAGTTGCTAACAAGGTTAGATAAATCATAGGCATAACTACTGTCATGAACCGATTGAAAGTTCTTAACAAGCTCAGAAGAAAGGGCTTATTTCCAATGTTACCAGCAATGTGGTCATACCATTCTTGATAATTTTTCATATATTTTCTCATCACTTACTCAAATTTTGCTTATAGGGAAGCACTTGTCTTCTAGTATAGTGCAGAAAAAGAAGGCCGTCAAGCCTTCTTTGGGTTTATTCTTCTGCTTCGTCTTCTGTAAATTGACTGTTGTAGAGGTCAGCGTAGAAACCAGCTTGCGCCATCAGCTCATCATGATTTCCTTGCTCGATGATATTACCATTCTTCATAACAAGAATCAAATCAGCATTTCGGACGGTAGACAAGCGGTGAGCGATGACAAAGGAAGTTCTTCCCTCCATCAAACGATCCATGGCTTTCTGAATCAATTCCTCTGTACGGGTATCAACAGAAGAAGTCGCCTCATCTAGGATTAGGAGTGGCGCATCTTTCAGCAAAGCACGAGCGATAGTCAAGAGTTGTTTTTGTCCGACAGACAAGGTCACTGTATCATCCAAGACGGTATCGTAACCATCTGGTAGTGTCATGATAAAGTGGTGAATCCCTACAGCCTTGCTGGCTTCAATCACGCGCTCATCACTAATCCCCTCTTGGTTATAGATGAGATTGTCTCGGATAGTACCTTCAAAGAGCCAAGTATCCTGCAAGACCATTGAAAAGGCATCGTGTACTTCCGAACGCTTCATATCCTTGGTATCCACACCATCGATACGGATACTTCCCTTATCAATCTCATAGAACTTCATCAAAAGATTGACAATAGTTGTCTTACCAGCCCCAGTCGGGCCAACAATCGCAACCTTTTGACCTGCATGAGCTGTCGCAGAAAAGTCATGGATAATAGTTCGCTCTGGTGTGTAACCAAAGGAAACTCGATCAAAGACCACTTGACCTTTCATATCGCTCAATTGTCTTGCTTTATGGGATTCATCTTCCATCTCCTCTTCAGCTAGAAATTCGAAGACGCGTCCCATGGCTGCACTAGCCTGCTGAAGACTAGTAACCCCTTGGGCAATTTGTGAAAGAGGCTGAGAAAAGATACGAACGTAGGCCATAAAGGCAACGATAATCCCGATACTGATGTGTCCATTTAAGGCCAAGGCTGCACCAACGATAATCACCAAGGCATAGCTAAAGTTCCCAATAAACATCATAATCGGCATCATAATCCCTGAAATAAACTGAGATTTCCAGATACTGTCATACAGACGATGGTTTAATTTCGCAAATTCTTCTTTCGTACTTTCGATGGCATTATAACTGGTCACCACATTATGGCCAGAGTACATTTCCTCCACATAGCCATTGACAGCTGCCAAATCCTGTTGCTGACTCTTAAAGAAGCCCTGGGATTTGCCCATAAAGACGGACACGAAAACAAAACCAATAAGGGTTGAAACAACCGTCACCAAGGCTAAAATCCAGTTCATCCCAAACATGGTTACCAAGACTGCCACGACCAGTAAACTAGATGAAAGAACTGTTCCCAGACTTTGATTCAGGGACTGTGCTGCAGTGTCAACGTCATTGGTTACACGAGACAAAGTATCCCCCTGAGAGTGCCCATCAAAATATCCCAATGGTAGGCTATTGATTTTCTCTGCAATGGCTCTTCTCAAACGCTCTGAAAAACGTTGAATAGCTGTTGTAAACAGAAAGGCCTGCAAATAATTTGATAGAAGTCCGATCACATAAATGACGGCCAAAAAACCACCAATAGCTGCAACCGCCGCGACATCCACACTTGTTTCCAGACCACTGGCAATGATATTAGTCATTTCCTTAATACGGGTTGGACCATATACAGTAATGATATTGGATACGATTGTTGCTAGAAAGGCGATTAGAAGGGCAAACTGGAGGCCTGCAAGATAGGGTTTACTCTGTTTCCAGAGAGACATTTTCTTATTTTCCATGTTCCAATTCCTCCTTCGATAGTTGTGAATAGGCAATTTCTTGGTAAACTTCATTATTAGCTAGAAGCTCCTTGTGGGTGCCTTTTCCCACGACTTTACCTTGATCCAAGACCAAAATCAAATCTGCATCCATAATCGTTGAAATACGTTGTGCAACGATAAGTTTGGTCATAGATTTTGTTTTCTCTGCTAACTCTTGGCGTAGGACACGATCTGTCTTGTAGTCCAAGGCTGAGAAGGAGTCATCAAAGATGAGGATTTCTGGCTTCCGAGCCAAGGCACGCGCAATTGCTAGACGCTGTCTTTGACCACCTGAGAAGTTAGTTCCTCCTTGGGCCACTTCTGACTCTAAGCCCGCTTCCTTGTCTTCGATAAAGTTCTTAGACTGGGCCAACTCCAAAGCCTGCCACATAGCCTGCTCACTAAGTGGTGTTTCTTGACTTTGTCCAAAGTCTAGATTGTCTTTGACATCACCTGAAAAGAGAACCGCTTTCTGAGGAATATAACCAACCTTGTTGCGCAAATCTTTCAAGTCATAGTCTTGAACATTGACACCGTCCACCAGAATTTCTCCTGCTGATACGTCATAGAAACGTGGAATCAGATTGACCAGAGTTGATTTACCTGAACCCGTTGACCCAATGAAGGCCACTGTTTGACCAGCTTCTGCTCTAAAGCTAACATTCTCAATAACCGCCTCCGAATTTGCCGCATATCGGAAGGTCACATCCTTAAATTCGACCTGACCTTTGAGGTTTTCATCAGCCAGCTGCACTTGAGCAAGGTTTTGGATAGAAGAATGCAAATCTAAAACTTGATTAATCCGCTTAGCAGAGACCATAGTTCGGGGAAGAACGATGAAGAGTGCTCCCATGAGAAGGAAGCCCATGACAACCTGCATGGCATAAGACATGAAAACAATCATATCACTAAAGAGAGGCAGACGTGCTATCGGAGCAGCGTCGTTAATCACATAGGCCCCAATCCAGTAAATCGCCACACTCAAACCACTTGAAATCCCCATCATGATAGGGTTCAAAATAGCCATAAGACGGTTGACAAACAAATTCAAGCGTGTCAATTCATCATTTGCTGCTGCAAATTTTTCATTTTGGTATTCTTCAGCATTGTAGGCGCGAACGACACGAATACCTGTTAAACTCTCACGAGTGATACTGTTCAGTTTATCAGTCAGCCCCTGAATCAAGGACTGTTTTGGAAAGGCTAGCGTCATCAAAACAGTCGTCATCAGAACGTTGACAATCACTGCCACAAGTACGGCCCAGAGCCAGTATTCTGAATGACCTAAAATCTTCCCGATAGCCCAGATAGCCATAATCGGACCACGCGTAACTACTTGCAAGCCCATGGTAATCAACATCTGAACTTGAGTAATGTCATTGGTAGTACGAGTTAAAAGACTGGGAATAGAGAATTTCTTAATCTCTGTCTGCGAGTAATCCAAAACTCGGTTAAAAATATCACTTCTCAGCCTACTAGTATAAGAAGCCGCCACTCGGGATGCAAAAAATCCAACTGCGACTGCGGATAAGAAGGCAAAAAAAGACATTCCGACCATCATACCTGCTGGTTGCCATAACTCATCCAAGTTGGTTCCTTGACTTCCCAGCAAATCCGTAATTTTCGAGATATAGGTCGGAACTTCCAACTCTAGGTAGACTGAAAAGCAGGTAAAGAGAATGGCTAGTAAAATCATCCCCCATTCTTTTCTACTAATTCGTTTGGCTAATTTCTTCATTCTCTCCTCCTATTCCCTTGATATTTTCCTGTAGTTGAGCAAGGACTTTCTCAAAAATCAGTAATTCATCTTCATCAATGCCTTCCATCAACTGCTTATCAATTCGTTCAAAAAAGGCTTTAACATGCTTCATTTGAGAACGTGCTTTGTCCGTCAAACGAACAAATTTTGCCCGCTTATCGCTAGGACTCGCCTCCAATTCCACCAAACCATTTTGCACCATACGCTTGACCAAGTTACTCGCCACAGACTTGGTAATATTTAGTTCCTGCTCTATATCTTTAATCAAGACCAGTTTCTCTTTTTGTTCACACTGATCTACAAAACGCAGAACCTGACCCTGTGGTCCACCCATAAATTCAATACCACAACGTTTGGCTTCCTTTTGCACCATCAGGTGAATCTGATGACCAAAACGCTTAAAGACTAACATCGGTTTATCCATACTAACTCCTTTCTAACTATCACATTTAGTTCTCCTAGGAACTAAATAAGTTTCCATGAGAACTATTTTACCACTTTGAAAAGAGATGTCAAGAAAAAGTTTCCTAGAGAACTATTTTAGTTTAAATTGACATTAGGCAAGATTTTTTATATAATTAGTGCTCACTACTGTGGGTAGGAATCCATTCACTCAATGAAGGGAGAAAACTTTCAAATGAAACCAGAAGAACAAAGAGTTTTAGGAATCTTAGCAACCATTTTTGGAGCCATCGCACTTTTAGGATCCTGGATCCCGTTTATTAACTATCCATCGTTGTTCATCGGCATCGTCGCATTTATCTTGGGGATTATCGGCCTTATCGTCAACCTCAAAAAACGGAAAACAATGGCTATTATCGGAACATCCCTGGCAGTTGCCTCTGTTGTACTTTTCTTTACGACTCAGGTACTATACGCTGATGTCTACAAAGAGTATGCCAGGGAGTTTTACCGTTCCTACATGGATACGAATGCCTCAATGGAACGCGAAGAAAAAAGCGGCTCGACAGACGATACCTTCACCTGGACTCAAGAACAGTTCGACGCCTTAATCGAAGGTGACCTTGACAACAAAGGAAAAGGTGGTACCAACTACAAGGATATTATCAACAAACACGGACAGCCAGATTCCGAGTTTGACTTCACTCTTGGGGGTTACAATACGAAAAAAATCACCTATATCTCCATTGGAGACAAGATCAAGACTGTTACCTTAACTTTTGCAAAACAGGACAATGGAAAGCTCTTGCTCGTCCAAAAACATGCAGTCGGTCTAGGTCTAGAAAAAAGCAATCAACAAAACGATTCTGAAACCAGATTCTAAGTTCAAATATCAAAAAAACGAACAGCTAGTAAAACTGTTCGTTTTTCTATTAAAATCCATCTACGTTTGTGTAGATCTTTTGTACGTCTTCGTCGTCTTCAAGAACGCTGTAAAGTTTTTCAAAGGTTTCAAGGTCATCGCCTGACAATTCCACTTCTGACTGAGGAATCATTTCCAATTCAGTCACTTGGAATTCTTCGATACCTGACTCACGAAGGGCAACGATAGCCTTATGAAGGTCAGTTGGAGCTGTGTAAACTGTGATTGTACCTTCTTCTGCTTCTACATCATCCACATCCACATCTGCTTCAAGCAATTGCTCAAAGACTGCATCGGCATCTTCACCTGCAAATACGATAACTCCCTTGTTGTCAAAGAGGTATGAAACCGAACCTGAAGCGCCCATGTTTCCACCGTTTTTACCAAAGGCAGCACGGACATTAGCCGCTGTACGGTTAACGTTTGAAGTCAAAGTATCCACGATCAACATAGAACCATTTGGTCCAAAACCTTCGTAACGTCCTTCTGTAAAGGTTTCGTCTGTGTTTCCTTTAGCCTTGTCCAAAGCTTTATCGATAACGTGTTTTGGCACTTGAGCTTGTTTAGCACGGTCGATAACGAATTTCAAAGCTGAGTTTGATTCTGGATCTGGATCACCTTTTTTAGCTGCTACATAGATTTCTACACCAAATTTTGCATATACTTTAGAGTTAGCTCCATCTTTAGCCGTTTTCTTGGCTACGATATTGGCCCATTTACGTCCCATTAGGAATCTCCTTTTTTCACATTTTAATCTTTCTTATTATAACACAAGTTTTTTCGATTTTCACTAGAGGAAATGGATTTTATTCAGTAAATACAACTAGGATAGCACTTTAGTTGCTAAAATTTCCTTGCCTTCTTTTATCAAGGGGTGACGAAACAGTGAGAAATACAGTTGAATGGTCATGGCAACCCAGATTAAGGGTTCGCAAAGGATAACTCCCTTATATCCTGCCCAAGGGATAATCAAAACCACAAAAGCGATTTTCCCGATTAGTTCGATAAAGCTAGAAACCAGAGGAAGGACTTTTTGCCCCAAGCCCTGCAAACAATTGCGATAAATCAACAAGAGACTCAAAATAGGATAAAAGGCTGAGCTGATTTGCAAATAGAGACTGCCGTTTTCTACCAAGTAGCTATCCGTCGAACTGGCCAAGAAGGAAACCAAGGCTGGACTGGCAAAAAAGAGGAAGATACAAACAAAAACTGCCCAGGATATACTTAAACGACTGCCGATTCGAAGACCTTGAACAATGCGGTCTGGGCGCTTAGCACCTAAATTCTGTGAAGCAAAGGTCGTCATTGATGCAGAAATAGCGGTCATCGGAAGAAGGGCGAAAGCCATAATGCGTCGAGCTGCCGTCTGGGCACTAATAATCACTGCACCAAAGGTATTAACAGAAGACTGTAAAATCACACTGCCTATAGATACAATTGAGCTCATCAAGCCCATAGCCAAACCTTGCTCCAAGAGGTCAGCGTATAAGGCCTTATCCCATTTGAAATGCTTGAGTTGAGGCAAAAGTTCTGGCACACTCTTACGAATATAATAAAAGCAAAGAACCGCTGATAAGCCTTGCGAAATGATGGTAGCAAGTCCCGCGGATTGAACTCCAAGATGCAATTGCGTAATAAAATAGAGATCCAGAACTACATTGACCAGAGCAGAGAAAATCAAAAAACCAAGCGCAGCTAGACTGTCCCCAATAGACCGCAACAAGCCTGCAAAAAGATTATAAGCAAAGCTGACACCAACACAGGTTACAATCATAGAAATATATTGATAAGACTGAGGAAGGATTTCTGCAGGAGTATCTAAATATTGCAAGAGTGGATACAGACCGACAAATCCCAGCAGCATAACTACAATACTCAAAAGAGCACCTAAAATCCAGATGGCTGCCACTGCCTCCTTGATTTTAGTGAAATTCCGAGCTCCATAATAACGGGCAATGACAATTCCCATGCCATTGCCAACACCAAGAGTAAAACCTACAATCAAATCAAAAATAGCAGTTGTTGCCCCAACCGCAGCCAAGGAATCTTGACCAAGAAAACGTCCAACAATCAAGACATCAGCAGTATTATAGAGCTGTTGGAAAATATTGGACAGCAAGATTGGAAAGGCAAAACTCAAAAGCGAAGGAAGAATAGGACCATGAATCAGGTCCACTGTTCGTTTTTTATTCATAAGGCTATTATATCAGCTTTCTAGAGGAGCGACAAGAAACAGCAAACTATGCGTGAGCGGAAAACCAGAATAAGGCATCGAAAAAGCAGTGGATTTGCTCCACTACTTTAACAACTTATTCTTCAATTTCGATTTCAAGCTCATCGCCTAGGTCAAGGGTTACTTCTTCATTCACAGAGTCTACTTGAGCTGCTTCATCTTTTTTGCTTTCAGCAATTTCTTCTCCATCAATCAAACCAAATTGAACACGGACTTGATGGTCAATTTCATCAAAGATTTCTGGGTGATCTGCCAAGTATTTCTTAGCATTTTCAGAACCTTGCCCGATTTTCTCATCCTTGTAAGAGTACCAAGCTCCTGCTTTTTTGATGATGTCCAAATCGCTTGCGATTTTTAAGAGTTCACCAGTCTTAGAAATCCCTTCTCCGTACATGATTTCAACGAAGGCTTCCTTAAATGGTGGAGCCACCTTGTTTTTCACAACCTTGATTTTAGTTTCTTTACCGACATTGGTATCTTTTTGGTCACCAGTTCCCTTGATTTGTGTGCTTCCACGAACATCCAAACGGACTGATGCGTAAAATTTCAGAGCACGTCCACCAGGAGTTGTTTCTGGATTTCCAAACATGACCCCAACTTTTTCACGCAATTGGTTGATAAAGATGGCAATTGTTTTGGTTTTATTGATAGAAGCACCGAGCTTACGCATAGCCTGGCTCATCATACGAGCCTGCAAACCAACGTGGCTATCTCCGATATCGCCATCAATTTCCGCACGAGGGACAAGGGCAGCAACTGAATCGACCACGACAAGATCCACAGCTCCTGAGTCAATCAATTTTCCTGCAATCTCAAGACCTTGCTCTCCTGAGTCTGGTTGTGACAAGAGCAATTCGTCAATGTTGACACCAAGAGCCGCAGCATAAGCTGGATCAAGGGCATGTTCCGCATCGATAAAGGCTGCAATACCACCTTCTTTTTGCGCTTGTGCAACTGCATGAAGGGCAACCGTTGTCTTACCAGATGACTCTGGCCCATAGATTTCAATGATACGTCCCTTAGGATAACCACCTGAACCAAGGGCAATGTCAAGCGCCAAGGAACCTGAG
>CAJZLM010000008.1:0-12160 GCA_916050595.1 Streptococcus mitis
CGAAGGAGCATTCAAATACTTCTCTAAAGCCTATGGTGTCCCAAGTGCCTACATCTGGGAAATCAATACTGAAGAAGAAGGAACACCTGAACAAATCAAGACCTTGGTTGAAAAACTTCGCCAAACAAAAGTTCCATCACTCTTTGTAGAATCAAGTGTGGATGACCGTCCAATGAAGACTGTCTCACAAGATACAAATATCCCAATCTACGCACAAATCTTTACTGACTCTATCGCAGAACAAGGTAAAGAAGGCGACAGCTACTACAACATGATGAAATACAACCTTGATAAGATTGCTGAAGGATTGGCAAAATAATACTCAATGAAAAACGTCATTCTCACATGAGCTGGCGTTTTTTCTATGCCCATATTTCCGGTCAAATCATTGGAAAATTCCGACTGTTTCAGCTAAAATGGAAGAAAAAAGATTGGAGTATCCTATGGTAACTTTTCTCGGAAATCCTGTGAGCTTTACAGGTAAACAACTACAAGTCGGCGACAAGGCACTTGATTTTTCACTCACTACAACAGACCTTTCTAAAAAATCTCTGGCTGATTTTGATGGGAAGAAAAAAGTCTTGAGTGTCGTGCCTTCTATCGATACAGGTATCTGCTCAACTCAAACGCGTCGTTTTAATGAAGAACTGGCTGGACTGGATAATACGGTTGTCTTGACTGTTTCAATGGACCTTCCTTTTGCCCAAAAACGTTGGTGTGGTGCTGAAGGTATTGAAAATGCCATCATGCTCTCAGACTATTTCGACCAATCCTTTGGACGTGATTACGCCCTCTTAATCAATGAGTGGCACTTATTGGCACGCGCGGTCTTTGTCCTCGATACTGACAATACTATTCGCTACGTTGAATACGTGGACAATATCAACTCTGAACCAAACTTTGAAGCCGCAATTGCAGCTGCTAAAGCCCTATAGAAAAAATCCTCTGTCACAAAGAGTTCCCTACTCTTTGAAACGGAGGATTTTTGTTTACTAGTAAATATAAGTTCAATCAGATAAAAACAACTACCTTACTCTACAGATTTCAAGGCTTCAAGCATATCAACCTTTCTCAGATGATAATTGACAAAGAAACCAAGCAAGGTCAAAATGATGCTTACTGCTACTACCGGAATCACATATACTTCCCAGCCTACCTGCGGATAAAAGAGAATAGTCGCAGGCGAAATCATTTGAATCAAAAATTGGTGTAAATAGAAACCAGATACCAGACCAAGAACGATTCCCACAAGAGACAAGACAATCGTCTCACGGTAAATGTAGAGGGTGACTTCATTATTATGAAAACCGAGAACCTTGATTGTGGAGAGTTCACGGATTCTCTCAGCCACGTTGATATTGGTCAGATTGTAGAGGATAACGATAGCCAACAGAACCGATACGATAACTAAGATGGTCATGGTCTGATTGAGTGAGCTAGCAACAGAGTCAAAGAGCCGAATGGCTGAAGCATTCTGGACAACGCTGGACACCGCAGCTTGATTCATAAGTAAGCCGGCCTGTCTTTCGATACTAGGCGCACTAGAATCCTTTAGCGAGACCAGATAAGTGTTGGCTTGGACTAGCTGTCCATAAATTTGCTCATAGCTAGCCTGACTCATATAAATAAAGTGACCAACGTAATTCTCAGAAATGGCAGCGACCGTTAGTTCCTTACCTTCAATTTCTAGAGTCTGCCCAACCTTGACACCTGCCAGCTGGGCAAGTTTAGCTGTAATAACGACGCCATCTTTTAATGTCAGTTCCTGCTGATGATGTTGCAGATGGATAAAAGGAGTCAAATCTTCCTTATCTGTCATCATAAGAGTAATAGTTTGAAGACCAGCCTTACCTTTGAAATCCTTGTCTAGCGTTTTAGAATAGATTTTCTGGTAGGCTTTGATGTCCTGCCCTTTCAATACTTCTTCTAGCTCTGCCTTGTCCTGATTGGTCGCACTAGGATTTTCAGAGACAATCATCTGATACTGTTGGATTTGTTGAAACTGTCTAGACGGAACTCCTGCTACAGAGGATTGGATTCCCAAACCTGCAAAGAGCAGAGCGACTGAACCTGCCACACCAAAGATCGTCATCAACATCCGCTGCTTATAACGGAAGATATTGCGGGCTGTTACCTTATGAGTAAAACTGAGACGGCGCCAGATAAAACCGATACGCTCCAGTAAGATTTTAGCCCCTTTAACAGGAGGTTTAGGCAGTAAAAGCTGGGCTGCTTCATCATGAAGTTCCCTCCTAGCCACCAGATAGGCTGGTAACACACTGGCCAACCAACTCAAGACAAGAGCCAGTAAGCTATAGGTCCAATAGAACTGAATCTGGGTTTCTCCCACCACCATGCCTTTTGTAATGACACTTGAAATTACACTAGCTAGTAAATAATGGCCAAGTATACTGCCTAGAGCTGTGCCGACAGTCCCAGCTACCAGACCGTAGAGGAGAAACTTGGCGATAATATCCTTACTGCGATAGCCCAAGGCCTTAAAAATTCCTGCATGAGTTCGCTCTTCATCCACAAAGCGAGTCATAGTTGTAAAGGTCACCATAGCTGCTACGGCATAAAGCACCACAGGAAAGATATTGCCCACTGCCCGAATACTGGCTGAAGCATTGCTATACATGAGATAGCCTTGACCACCTGGTATGGTTTGCCGATTATATACTTGATACTTGGGCTCAGCTAAATCATCCAAGACTTGCTGATGTTTGTCTAATTTTTCCTTTTCTTGGGCTAGATTTTGTTCAGCTTGCTTTAGCTTATCCTCTTCCTTACTCAATTCCTGCTTGGCTTGAGTAAGTTGAGCACTTGCCTGGTCTCTCTGATCTTGAGGCAGGATGGCTAGTTGACTTTCCTGAGCCTGTAAACGAGCTTGAGCAGCTACTAAACGACGCTTGCCTTCCTGCAAATTAGTCTGAGCCTTGTCAAGGGTCTCTTGCCCCTTATCGATAGACTCTTGGCCTTCTTTTTTCAAGAGTTGCAGACGTGCCTTGCCATTATCTGATAAAGCTTGTTCAAGGTCTTTCTGATGCTGTTTGGATTTTTCTTCATAAGCTACTGAAAAAGCATTTAAGCCTGCTAAATCTTGATATTTCAAACGAGCTATATTGTAGACTTTCTGATCAAACTGACTAGGTAAAATTACCCCATAGGCTGTCAGAGTCCCACTTCCACTTCCTGCATAGCCCATATCTCGCTGGGAGAGGATTTCAGCTGAATTCACAAAACCAGTAATGGTATATGTATGGTCTTTTAAAGAGGAATGACTGCCTTCTTTTTCTTTAAAACTAATCTCCTGTCCCACACGATATTGGCCCTGCAAATGACTAGCCAAAGCGATTTCCTTGTCTGACTGAGGAAGTCGCCCCTCTCTTAGCTGAAAGGTTGAAATTCGCTCTGGTTTGGAATATAGCCGAATGGCATCCTGCCCATTATCCATAGCCACATCTGTCAAGTAGCCAAACTCGACCTCTGCGCCCTGCGTCTGTTCTAGTTCTTCTTGATCTGCTTGATCCAAACCATAGTTAGACATGACTGCCAAATCCAAGGTTTTAGCAGTTCTTAAATAATCATTAGCAGTCGCCTCCATATTGGGACTAGTCACTTTGAGACCGACTAAGGCTAAAGACCCCAACATCATCAAGGTCAAGATGGATAAAAAACGCCCCTTGGAGCCTGTGAAGGACTGAATTAAGTCCTTCCAATAAGTTTTTCGCTTAATCATGCTAGTACTCCAAACTGTCAATATCCTGAGGATGCTGGTTGATCACCACATCCTTGACACTGGCATCATGCATATGAATCACGCGATCAGCAATGGGGACCAAAGCTCCATTGTGAGTCACGATAATCACTGTTGCCCCTTTTTGACGAGACATATCTTGGAGAATTTTCAAAACATGCTTCCCCGTCTGATAATCCAAGGCACCAGTCGGCTCATCACAAAGGAGAATTTTAGGATTTTTGGCTACCGCGCGTGCAATGGAGACTCGCTGTTGCTCCCCTCCAGAAAGCTGGGCTGGGAAATTATTGAGACGATGAGCCAGACCTACATCTGTCAAAACTTGCTCAGGATCCAAGGCATCTGTTACGATTTCAGAAGCCAGTTCCACATTTTCCTTCGCGGTTAAATTGGACACTAGATTGTAGAACTGAAAAACAAAACCGACATCATTACGGCGGTAATTAGTGCGCTGGTGGGAACTATAGTCTGCAATATTGACACCATCAATCCATATTTCCCCCTCGTCGTTGGTATCCATTCCCCCAAGAAGGTTAAGAACTGTTGACTTACCAGCACCTGACGCACCAAGGATAATCACCAACTCCCCTTTTTCAATCTCAAAATTCACATCACGATTGGCCACAATTTCCGTGTCCCCAACCTGATAACGCTTGTAACAGTGTTTCATCTCAATATAAGCCATCAGACCCACCCTCTCTCAAACAAATTACTTCCTACTACCATTATAACGCTTTTTCAACTAGTTGGAAACTGCTTACATTCTCAACCCCTTCAAAAAAGGCAGTCTCAAATCACTGCCTTCTATTATCTTCTTAAAAATAAAACTGAACCAGATCACCTTTTGCTGTCGCCACTGAAATACAATCTTTCTCTATGCATTTCGCTTTTGCTTTTTCTTGATTGACTTCAATCACACTTTTTTCAATATCTGGATAAGAGACTCGCAAATCTCCTCCACTCCTTGATAAAATGCTCATCTGTAAGAGTTTTTTATCCTCCCACCTCATGCTAACTTCAAAATGTCCACGTGCCATTAAGCCTGAAACAGAACCTGATGACCATGCATCGGGTAGGGCAGCTAGGGGCACCAGAGAAGCTGTATGAGACTGAAGTAACATTTCCGCCATACCACTAGTAGCACCAAAATTACCATCTATCTGAAAAGGAGGATGGCTACACCAAAGATTGGGTAAGGTGGATGTCTTTAACTGCTCTGCTAATAATTTATGGGCTCGATTGCCATCTCCCAAACGGGCCCAGAGATTGATCTTATTAGCCTTGGACCAACCTGTGCCCCCATCTCCACGATCATTGAGGCTAACACGCGCCGCTTCAAGACAGTCTTGTCCCTTATAGCTAAAGAAAGTTCCAGGATAAAGTCCCACCAGATGAGAAGCATGACGATGTTGGGCCTCCACTTTCTCATTTTGAAAATGCTGTTCTTCCTCCTCATACCACTCCCTGATTCGACCAGATTGAGTGATTTGCAGAGGATTTAATAAATCAAATTTTTCTTTGACTTCCGTCAACAAGTCCGCATCCAACTCCAATTCTTGAGCAGCCTGAATAAAATCATGGAATAATTGCCAAATCAGAGATTGGTCGTAGGTATTGCCAATCGAAATCGGACCATGTTCTGGCGAATAAGATGGAGAAGATACCCAACGCTGGGCCTCCTTATCCTCATGTAAAAAAGCATTCCAAAAACGAACCGTTTCCCTCAACATGGGATAAATTTTCTCCCTGAGATAGTCTTGGTCCCTGTAAAATGAGTAGGCCTCATAAACCGTTTGCATCATCCACGCATTGGCAGCTGGAGACCAACCCCAGTAATAATCCCAACCAGGTGCCGTCCAACCAAAAGGAGTCGCTTGAGTATGAACCAACCAACCATTCTCTTCCTCTTTCTGAGAAACGATTCCTGCATACCTTGCAGCCGCTATGCGACCATAGACCCGCAAATCATCGATATAGTTGATGACCGGAAAGGCCGTCTCTAAGAGGTTAGTCACATAGGCTGGCCAATAATTCATCTGCAAGTTGATATTTAAATGATAGTCTGAATTCCAAGGAGGATTGTCGACCGCATTCCAGACCCCTTGCAGGTTAGCTGGTAGCGCATCTGGGCAATCTCTGGAAGAACTAATCAATAAATACCGCCCATACTGGAAGAACAGCTCCTCCAAATCCTGCCCCTCTTGTGGCTTATAATTTTTTAACAAATCATCTGTAGTGGATGTGTCTACATCAGCTCCCAAATCCAATTGAACACGTTGGAATAAGGCTTGGTAGTTCTGAATATGCCTTGATTTCAATTGGGCATAGCCCTTTTCTTTAGCTATCTCCACCAAGTTCTTAACCTGTTTCTCTAAATCTATTTTCTTACGATAATTGCTAGCAGGATTTTGGGCAAAATCTGTCTTAGCCGCCAAGAAGAGATTAGCATAACTAGCTCCTGATATCTGAACCTTATCTGACCAAACTCTAATATCTCCATCCGTTTCCCAAGCTAAACAGCTAGCAAACTGCAGGTCATTATCCTTAACTCTTCCCTTCATCAAAATATGAGAATCAGTAATATCCAACTTACACTCCTTGTAATCAGATTTTTCCTGCTCATACTTTCCATCAGAAGCCAAATCACAGGTCAAGGATAGTTCTATAGTAAAATCTAGAGTTTCCAACCCTTCCTTAGTAAAACGTTGAACCAAGAGATCATCTGGAAAACTGGCAAAGGCTTCTCGTTTAAACATAGTCCCTTTATAGGCATAAGAAGTCGTCGCAAGCGCCTTACTGATATTCAACTGTCTCTGGTAATCCGTCACCTGAGACAAAGTCTTACCTTGCTGGCTGAACTCAATGAGAAGATCTCCAAAGGACAGATAGGTCCCATATTGACTCGTTTGGGGCCCGACTAGATGCTGTTCAGCCAGTTCCTTAGCAGTATTGTAGTCTCTCTTTTCCAAAGCCTGTCGAATCTCAGCTAAAAAGCTATACTGGTCCTGAAGATTTCCACCCTGATAATCGGAACTATCAGGAAGTGGACCACCAGACCAGAGACTTTTTTCATTAAATTGAATCCGCTCAACTCCTATAAGTCCAAATACTTTTGCCCCTAAAGAACCATTGCCTATCGGTAAGGCCTCTTCTTCCCAACCCTTGTAAGTAGTTGAAGCTGGTTGCTTGTAGGTCAGTACATAATCTTGTTTTTTATTCCTTATCATACTTCCATACTAACATAAAAAGCCTAGAAATCAATTCTAGACTTACAATTTTTTATTTTCCAAGGTAGTATTCAGATACTACGTTCAATTTTTCGTCAAATTCGAATACCAATGGTGGGAAGTTAGGGATTTCCACGTCCATGATTTCGTCATCTGACAAACCTTTGATGTGTTTTACAAGGGCACGGATTGAGTTACCGTGAGCTCCTACGAATACGTTTTTACCATCTTTAAGAGCTGGAGCGATTTTATCTTCCCAGAATGGAAGGGCACGTTCCAAAGTCACTTTCAAGTTTTCAGCATCTGGAATAACTGAATCGTCAAGTGAAGCGTAACGACGATCAGTGTGAGCTGAGTGCTCATCATCACGGTCCATGTTTGGAGGCAATACATCGTATGAACGACGCCAGATGTGAACTTGCTCATCACCAAATTGTTCAGCAGCTTCAGCTTTGTTTTTACCAGTCAAACCACCGTAGTGACGTTCGTTCAAGCGCCATGATTTTTCAACTGGAACCCACAATTGGTCAGAAGCTTCAAGAGCCAAGTTAGTTGTTTTGATCGCACGTTTCAATACTGAAGTGTAAGCTTGGTCAAATTCGATACCAGCTTCTTTGATCAATTTACCAGCGTCAATCGCTTGTTGTGTACCTTTTTCAGACAAATCAACATCAGCCCAACCAGTGAAAAGGTTAGCTTTGTTCCATTCAGACTCACCGTGGCGAGCAAAAACCAATTTTACCATTAGATGGATTCTCCTTTAAATTTTCCGAGGTTTCCCCTCGTTTATCTATTCTATTTTACACAATTTTTCACAAAAAAGCTAGTCAAAACCAAAAAGGAAAGGACTGTTTGACAATCCTTTTCCTTCTTAGTATCATACAACAACCTTATTTCTCTTCAAATCCTTCTGCGACAGCGTCCGCAAAGTTTTCTTCTACGATGCTTGCACAGTGGTCACAGATGACTGCGTGGTAGCTACGTTCTGCTGTTGTTGGGTCGATACGACGGCAACGGTCACACACTTCACCTGCAGCGCGTTCAACAGTGAAGGCAACATCTTCAAAGCTAACGGCAACTTCTGGAGCTGGCCCTTCTGCGATGGTCAATTCAGACACGATCAAAAGTTGAGCTACATTGCTGTTTACTGCTTCAAGTAGAGTTTTCACAACTTCGTTTGGATAAACTGTCAAGTGAGCTTCAAGTGATTTACCAATAACTTTAGCATTACGCGCTTCTTCCAAGGCTTTTTGAGCTTGTCCACGGAAGTCCATAAAGGCTGCCCATGTATCCAAGATTTCTTCTTGGTTAGCAAAAGTTTCTGCTTCTGGCAATTCTGACAATTGAACGAAGTCTTCTGCTTCAAACTCAAGGTATGACCAGATTTCTTCCGCAGTGTGAGGAAGGATTGGTGTCAAGAGTTTGGTGATTTTGACAAGAATGTCATAGAAGACAGTCTGCATTTGACGACGTTCCAGTGATTTGGCACCTTCGATATAAACAACGTCTTTAGCAAAATCAAGGTAGAAGGCTGACAAATCAACGTTGATAAAGTTCACCAAAGCCTTGTAGATTGTCAAGAATTCAAAGTTTGCGTAAGCATCACGAATGGTCTTGACAAGCTGGTTAAAGCGAATCGTCATGTACTTATCAACTGAACGAAGTTCATCGTAAGCGACTACATCTTGAGTTGGGTTAAAGTCAGATGTATTGGCAATCAAGAAACGAAGGGTGTTACGAATCTTACGGTAAGTTTCAGAGACTTGGCTCAAGATATCCATAGAGATACGCACGTCGTTGGTTGAGTCTACACTTGTTACCCAAAGACGCAAGATTTCAGCACCAAATTGTTTTTCAACATCGCTTGGAGCAATGGTATTTCCAAGAGATTTAGACATCTTCTCACCTTTACCGTCAAGGGCAAAACCTTGTGACAAGATTTGTTTGTAAGGTGCTACGCCATGGTTAGCAACTGAGGTGATGAGCGATGAGTTGAACCAACCACGGTATTGGTCAGAACCTTCTAGGTAAAGGTCTGCTGGGTAAGTCAACTCTGGACGGTTTACTACAACTCCATTCCATGATGAACCTGAGTCAAACCAAACGTCCATGATATCAGTTTCTTTTTTGAACTCGCCGTTTGGTGAACCTGGATGAGTAAATCCTTCTGGCAAGAGGTCCTTAGCATCACGTTCCCACCAAATGCTTGAACCATGTTCCTCAAAGAGTTGAGCCACGTGTTCAATAGTTTCAGCAGTCATGATCGCTGTACCGTCTTCAGCGTAGAAGATAGGAAGTGGAACACCCCAAGCACGTTGACGAGAGATAACCCAGTCGCCACGGTCACGAATCATATTGTAAAGACGGACTTTACCCCATTCTGAGTGGAATTTCACTTTTTCAATTTCATCCAAGATTTCTTGGCGGAATTTAGAAACTGAGGCAAACCATTGTGGTACTGCACGCCAGATGATTGGTTTCTTCGTACGCCAGTCAAATGGGTATGAGTGAGAGATTTCTTCTTGGGCAAGAAGGAGGTTACCAAGTTTCTCGATAACAGTTGGAACTACCTTTTCATAGAATTGACCTTCAAACTCAGGACCAGCATTCTTCATCATGATACCACGTTCGTCAACAGTCACTGCGACTTCAAGACCATTAGCAATACCGACATTGTAGTCATCCTCACCAAAACCAGGGGCTGTGTGGACGATACCTGTACCAGAATCAGTCGTAACGTGGTCACCAAGGATGACTAACTCATCTACAGCTGTATCCCATGGGTGTTCTGTTACGATATGATTCAATTCTTGACCACGGTAAGTTGCCAAAACTTGAACATCAGCCCAGCCAAATTTCTCAGACAAGCTAGTCAATAATTCTGCAGCAACCACAAACTTACGAGCTTCACCAGCAGGTTGAACCAAAACGTAATCAATATCTGCACCAACAGTCAAACCACGAGAAGCTGTGATGGTAAATGGAGTTGTTGTCCAGACTACGATATAAGTATCTGTATCTAGAACACCTTTACCATTTTTTACCTTGTTGGCATAGTAAAGGGAAGTTGAAACCAAATCATGGTATTCAATCTCCGCTTCAGCAAGAGCCGACTCAGATGACCAAGACCAGTAAACTGGTTTAGCACCACGGTAGATGTAACCTTTATTAGCCATCTCACCAAATACACGGATTTGAGCTGCTTCATAGTCAGGAGTCAAAGTCACATATGGATTTTCCCAGTCACCAGAAACACCCAAACGTTTGAAGTCTTCGCGTTGTTTATCTACTTGAGAAAGAGCGTATTCACGGCAAAGTTTCAAGTACTCAACCAAGTCCATTTCTTTGCGTTTGATACCTTGTTTTGCCAAAACTTGCTCGATTGGCAGACCATGTGTATCCCAACCTGGAATATATGGTGCATAAAATCCTGACATAGATTTTGAACGAACAATGATATCTTTTGAAATCTTGTTCATAGCGTGTCCAACGTGGATATTTCCGTTCGCGTATGGAGGGCCATCATGCAAGGTGAAATGAGGTTTTCCTTGGTTCAATTCTTGACGACGTTGGTAAAGTTTTGCATCTTCCCATTCCTTTTGCCAAACTGGCTCTTTGGTAGGAAGTCCTGCACGCATTGGGAAAGCTGTTTTCCCAAGATTAAGGGTATCTTTGAGTTTCATGGTATCTCCTTTATAAATAATAACAAATTAAAAACCACGACTTCCAAAAAGGACGAAAATCGTGGTACCACCTTTATTCGAAAAAAGACTCAGCTTTTTTCCTCTTATCCCGTAACGTGGGGAACGTCAAATCTTACTCCATTCAGATTTGAGTTTTTGAGAGGATAATCTTATCAATAGGGATTACAGGACTCACACCATCTCCTGCTCGCTGGAAATATAAGGATAAGATATTGTTCTCAGAATATTTCTTATAAAATTGTAACAGATTCTTGCGGTGCCACAAAACCTGGTTCTGAGTTTACAGCTTCAGTAGCTGGTGTTGGGCCTGAGTAATGGCTTGGGACTACTTCTGGCTCTTCATACATTGGACCAACTGGATGAGCTGGACTTTCTTCAACAACCGGAGCTGGTGAAACCACTTGTTCCTGCTCAGCTCTTGCTTCGGCTTCTGCAAGTTCCTTATTAGCCGCTTCGATGCGCGCTTGCAACTCTGCCATTTCCTCGGGAGAAAACTGGCGAGTAATATCAATTGGTTCTTCCTCTGGATGTTGTTGCAAGACAGAGTCACCTAAGACTTCACTAACCACTTCTTTGAAGGCCTCATCACTTGTCTGAAGATAAGTCGCTGTTGGGCGAAGAATATCTTCCCAATCTGAAGATTCAACAATTGCTAACTGGCTCTCAATTGTAGATTTAAGACGTTGATGGAAGACACGACTCTTGTTCTTCAATTCTTCTGTTTCAACAGCAACTTTCTTAGCGTTATCCGTTGCTTGACGAAGAATTTCATTTGCCTTGTACTTAGCTTCTTCCAACAAACGTTGGGCATCTTGCTCTGCTTGTTGGATAATATTGTTTGAACGTTCTGTTGCAGCTTGTTTTACTCGCTCTGCTGTATCTTGTGCAATCAATACAGACTGGCTCAATGAATCTTTCATCTCATCAAAGTAAGACAAACGCTCTTCCAAACTCTTAATATGTAAATCCTTATCATGATTAGAGCGAACCAAATCTTCATAATCACGAACTACAATATCTAAAAATTCATCTACTTCTTCTTGATCAAACCCTCTAAAGCGTGTGCTAAAGGTTTTATCTTTGATTTCTAACGATGTAATTGGCATAATTTTCCTCACTTACTTAATAACAATTGGACCGTTAATTTCTTTTTATCTTTTTTTGTTTGCCCATTATCCCTAACGAGTTTCAATCGACCAAATTTCCTTACACTAATCAAATCACCAACTTGAACTGCATAGTCTGATTTTTCAACTAAATGGTAATTAACTTGGACTGCCTGCTTTTCAATTAACTGACTTGCCTGATTTCTAGACAGTTTGAAGACACCTGCTAGAAAAACATCTAATCTAGAACTAGCGATACAAATATCTAATTCTTGATAATCTTCTACTGTAGTAATTTTCTCAGTAAAATCCCGTTCTTCTAGACGAACCGGTAAACGAGCAATTTTCGTAATACCGTCTTGGAAA
>CAJZLM010000009.1:0-12081 GCA_916050595.1 Streptococcus mitis
CTGGGAGAAGAGGGGCCAGTTGGTAATATCTCCGTAACCAAAACCAGTCGTTGTAATGATATTGGAAACCTGGAAGAAGGCCATTTCAAAGCTCTTGGAAAATCCTGGGTAGAGATAGAGGGTATTAAGGCTAATCAAGCCTGTAGAAACCAGCACGATGACCAAGTAAGCACGAAGTTCTTCGTCACCAAAGAAGGCTTTGACGCGACGGAGCATGAGGTAGTAGTAGAGATTGAAATTCACCCCAAAAACCAAAACTCCGATACTAACTAGATAGGTAATCAGTGAGCTACCATAGTGAGCAATTCCATCGTTATAGACGGTAAAACCTCCTGTACCTGCTGTCCCCATAGCAATGACAAAACTATCAAAAAGGGGCATGCCGGCCAGATAATAGATGATGACAAAGAGGGAGAAGAGAGCTAGATAAAGGAGATAGAGAATCTGGGCAGTATTTTTGAGTTTGGATACAACCTTGCCAAAAACAGGGCCAGGAACCTCAGCTTTCATCACTTCTAGGTGGCTATTCTTGGCATTGTCCATAATAGCAAGTGCAAAAACAAGCACTCCCATCCCTCCAATCAAGTGGGTAAAACTGCGCCAGAAGAGGAGGGAACGACTGAGAACCGAAACGTCGTTCAGAATAGTTGCTCCAGTAGTTGTAAAGCCAGAACTAATTTCAAAAAAGGCATCGATAACGCTGGGAATTTGCTTAGCAAAAACAAAGGGGAGACCGCCAAAGAAGGACCAAAGGATCCAACAGAGGGCAACAATCAAGACTCCCTCCTTGGCATAAATCCGTTGATTTTTGGGCTTTTGTAAAATTCCTGAACCGCCTAGTAATACGAGAATCCCTATTGTTGAAAAGAGGGCCGTAAAGACTTGGCTCGATTCACGGTAATAGACAGCGACAGACACAGGAACCAAAAGAAGAACAGCTTCAATCAAAAGTAATTTTGAAAGGAGGTAACGAATCATACTTTTATTCATTTCTTACCTCGCGATCAAGTCATAAATCTTGGTGATGTTTGGCAACAAGGTTGTTACTAGGAGCTTGTCTCCAACTTCCAACATATCCTCCCCAGTAGGGAAAATAGTCTTGCCCTTTCGAATGATGGCTGCTATAAGAACCCCTTTTTTCAGTTTTAGTTGAGAAAGAGGTTTGGCAGTCATTTTATTAGCTTCCTTGATATGGAATTGCAGGGTCTCGATTTGGCCATTGGCTAGATGGTGCATGGCCTGAAGGTCTGAATACTGGGCATTAACCCGACCACGAATAAAGTGCATAATCGTATCTACAGCGATGCTTTTAGGTGTGATGATACTTGAAAAATCAGGTGCATTGATAATCTCGAGGAGACTGGTACGATTGACCTTGGTGATATTTTTATGTACACCTACCCTGTCAAGGAACATAGAGGTAATCAGATTTTCCTCATCGACTCCTGTTAGAGTCGCAACGGCATCATAGTTTTGAGCACTTTCTTCCAGCAGGATATCTTTTGCGGTACCATCTCCTTGAACGATGTAGAGATTTGGGAATTTCTCGCTAAAGAAGCTAGCGATTTCAGGATTGATTTCAATAACCTTGGTATCGATACGACTGTCTTTGAGGATACCTAGTAGATAATAGGCAATTCTACCAGCTCCAACAATAAGAAGGCTCTTCACGGCACGAGACTTGAAATAATTATGGAAGAGCATCATGTCAACACGGTTACCAGTGACAAAGATTCTATCTTTATCCTGTATGGTCATGTCACCGCTTGGAATGATAATTTGATGATCCCTCTCTATCGCACAGACAATGACATTGCCAAATTTTTTCCGAAAATCAGAAATGGGCATTTGGCAAAGACCACTGGAGGATTTAACAGTGAATTCCATCAAGCTGACCCGTCCACCAAAGAAACGTTCGACAGAGAGGGCGTTGGGGAAGTCAATGATATTCGCGATAGCGCGGGCAGCCAAGAGCTCAGGGTTAACGATAAGAGAAAAACCGAGAATATTCTTTTCCTTGAAATAAGAGTTAGAATATTCAGGGTTCCGCACCCGAACGATGGTCTCTTTAGCTCCCATTTTTTTGGCTAGAACGGCTGCAATCATGTTCACTTCATCGTATTCAGTCAGGGCGATAAAGATATCACAATCCTGGACACTGGCTTGCTCAAGGATGGTAAAATCGGCCCCGTTACCAAGGATACCCATGATATCAAAGCGATTAACAATATGATTGAGGACAGCTTCGTCTTGCTCAATCAGCAAAACATCATGCTTTTCTGCAACCAAGGAGCGACAGAGGGCAGAACCAACTTTTCCCCCTCCGACAAGGATAATTTTCATAATAAAACCTACTTCTTCATTATGTAACTATCATACCTTTTTTCAAGAAAAAATGCACCTACTAGCTAATTACCAGAGTTTTTAGTGGGAAATTTGCTATAAGGTAAAACTATACCCTAATCAATTGAAATAGCTATTAGCACCTTTCTCTGAAATATGGTATGATAAAGGATATACAAGGAGATAAAATGAATAATAATTTACTGGTATTACAATCAGACTTTGGTCTGGTAGATGGTGCGGTATCGGCTATGATTGGAGTGGCTTTAGAAGAATCTCCAACCTTAAAAATTCATCACTTGACGCACGATATTACGCCTTATAATATTTTTGAGGGGAGTTATCGTCTCTTTCAGACGGTGGATTACTGGCCTGAGGGAACGACTTTTGTATCGGTTGTCGATCCAGGTGTCGGCTCGAAACGTAAGAGTGTAGTTGCCAAGACTGCAAAAAATCAATACATTGTCACGCCAGATAATGGGACGCTTTCTTTTATCAAGAAACACGTTGGCATTGTAGCTATTCGTGAGATTTCTGAAGTGGCCAATAGACGTCAAAATACAGAGCATTCTTATACCTTCCACGGTCGTGATGTCTATGCCTATACTGGTGCTAAACTGGCCAGTGGTCACATTTCTTTTGAGGAAGTGGGACCAGAGCTCAGTGTGGATCAGATTGTGGAGCTTCCAGTCGTAGAGACCATCATTGAAGATCATCTGGTGAAGGGAGCTATTGATATTCTGGATGTGCGTTTTGGTTCGCTTTGGACCTCTATCACGCGAGAAGAATTTTACAAGTTGGAACCAGAGTTTGGTGACCGTTTTGAAGTGACCATCTATCATGCAGATATGCTGGTCTATCAAAATCAGGTTGTTTATGGCAAATCATTTGCAGATGTGAGAATTGGGCAACCCATCCTTTACATCAACTCTCTCTATCGTTTAGGTCTGGCTATCAACCAAGGTTCCTTTGCCAAGGCCTATAATGTGGGTGTCGGTTCATCTTGGACCATTGAAATAAAGAAAATAGAATCATAAAATAGGAGAATATAGATGAAAAATCAATCAATTAAACAAGTTGTTGCTATCGGTGTTGGAGCTGCGCTCTTTGTTGTCATCGGGATGATCAGTATTCCAACGCCTGTTCCAAATACAAGCATCCAGCTTCAGTATGCGGTACAGAGCCTCTTGTCTATTATTTTTGGCCCTCTAGTGGGACTACTTGTTGGTTTAATTGGGCATGCGGTGAAGGACTCTCTTGCTGGCTACGGTCTATGGTGGACTTGGATTATTGCTAGTGGTCTCTTTGGTCTAGCTGTAGGTCTCTTTAGAAAATACATTCGAGTAACACAGGGTGTTTTTGAGTTGAAGGATATTGTCTTCTTTAACCTCATTCAGATTGTTGCAAATGCTCTTGTTTGGGGTGTCTTGGCACCACTTGGAGATGTTGTGATTTATCAAGAAGCGGCAGAAAAAGTATTTGCCCAAGGGATTGTTGCGGGAATTGCTAATGCTGTAACTGTAGCTATCGCAGGTACCCTTCTCTTGCTAGCTTATTCACGTACGCAGACTCGTTCAGGAAGTTTGAAAAAGGATTAACATAAAGGAAAAGGCTGGGCAACCGGTCTTTTTCGATGTTTATAGACTAGTCGGGTAAGCAATTTAGGCTAGGAATCTTGTTGGCGCTAAGTTTTTAATAGAAGAGTCTGCAAGAAGGGGTAGATTTATGATAAAATAGAAGTCTAAGAAGCGAATGAAGAGAGTAAGATGAAAGAAGCTATAATTGAGTGGAAGGATTTCTCTTTCCGGTATGAAACACAACAAGAACCGACCTTGCAAGGGGTGGACTTGACCATTTATAAGGGAGAGAAAGTCTTAATTGTTGGGCCATCTGGCTCAGGCAAGTCTACCTTGGGTCAGTGTTTGAATGGAATTATTCCCAATATTTACAAGGGTCAGATGTCTGGAGAATTTTTGATCAAGGGGCAAGCGGCCTTTGATATGAGTATCTATGATAAATCTCATCTGGTTAGCACGGTTTTGCAGGATACAGATGGGCAGTTTATCGGCTTATCTGTGGCAGAGGACTTGGCTTTTGCTCTAGAAAATGATGTAACAAGTCTAGAAGAGATGAAAAGCCGTGTTCATAAATGGGCTGAAAAGCTGGACCTTCTCCCTTTATTGGCTCAGCGGCCTCAGGATTTGTCAGGTGGACAAAAGCAGCGAGTCAGTCTGGCTGGTGTCTTGATTGATGAGAGTCCGATTCTTTTGTTTGATGAGCCACTCGCTAATCTGGATCCCAAGTCAGGTCAGGATATTATCGAATTGATTGATCAGATTCATAAGGAGGAGGGGACGACGACTCTTATTATCGAGCACCGTTTGGAGGATGTTCTGCATCGCCCTGTGGATCGGATTGTCTTGATCAATGATGGTCGTATTCTCTTTAATGGGAGCCCTGACCAGCTACTGGCGACTGATTTATTGACCCAAAATGGAATTCGAGAACCCCTTTATCTAACCACTCTCCGTCAATTGGGTGTGGATTTAGCCAAGGAAGAACAATTAGCAAATCTGGATAACTTGTCTATCTCAAAAGGCCAGATTCAGTTGCAGAATGAACTGGCAAAAGAAACCCCAGAATTGCAGTCACTCTTTAGACTAGAGAACGTGTCTTTTTCTTATGATGATAGACCGATTTTAAAATCCATTCATTTAGATATTAAAAAGGGTGAAAAGATTGCTATTGTCGGAAAAAATGGAGCAGGGAAATCAACTCTAGCCAAGGCCATAAGTAGCTTTATCCAGACGGAAGGCCGCTATCTTTGGGAAGAGCAGGATATAAAAGGAGATTCGGTAGCAGAACGGGCGGAACGAGTAGGCTATGTGCTGCAAAATCCTAATCAAATGATTTCGACCAATATGATTTTTGATGAGGTGGCTCTGGGACTTCGTTTGCGAGGTGTAGACGAGCAGGAAATTGAAACGAGAGTTTATGAAACCTTGAAAATCTGTGGTCTCTATGAATTCCGTAATTGGCCTATTTCTGCCCTGTCATTTGGTCAGAAAAAACGTGTCACTATTGCATCGATTTTGGTCTTAGGGGCTGAAATTATCCTCTTAGATGAACCGACTGCAGGTCAAGACCAGAAGAACTATACTGAGATTATGGAATTTCTTGAAGAACTGCATCAAAAAGGTCATACCATTGTCATGATTACCCATGATATGCAATTGATGCTGGATTATTCGGATAGGGCTCTTGTCATGGTGGATGGGGAATTGATTGCCGATACTGATCCAGCTAGTCTTTTGAGCAATCCTGAGCTGTTAGTAAAAGCCAATCTAAAAGAAACTTCTATCTTCAACTTGGCTAAGAAACTCGACGTGGATCCACTTGCTTTAACGGCATTTTACAAAGAAAGGAGAGAAGGATGCAAGCTAAATTAATCGGTTACCAGCATAGAGATACTGTGATTCATCGCTTGTCAGGAGCTGGAAAACTTCTCTTTTTCATCCTCGTGTCATTGGCGGCCATGATTAGCTATGATACCAGACTGCTTGTTCTGATTGCTATCTTTTCGGTCTTTCTCCTCTATTTGTCAGAAATCCGCTTTAAAGATGTTTCCTTTGTAGCCGTTTTTGCGACGGTATTTGCCGTTTTAAACGTCTTGATGGTCTATCTCTTTTCTCCCGAGTATGGGGTTGGACTTTACGGAGAGAGAAGTGTGATTTGGCAGGGAATCGGTGCCTACACTCTGACCAGCCAAGAGCTCTTTTATCTGCTAAATCTGGCCATTAAGTACCTTTGCACTATTCCTCTGGCTATTATCTTTTTGATGACAACCCACCCTAGTCAGTTTGCTTCCAGTTTAAATCAAATTGGTGTGCCTTACAAGATTGCCTATTCAGTCAGCCTGACTTTGCGCTATATTCCAGATTTGCAGGAAGAATTCTTTACTATCAAGATGTCTCAGGAGGCGCGTGGGATGGAATTATCCAAGAAAGCTTCTCTTATGCAACGAATCAAAGGCAATCTGCGCATTATTACTCCCTTGATTTTCAGTTCGCTAGAACGCATTGATACTATCGCGACCGCCATGGAGCTTCGACGCTTTGGAAAAGAGAAAAAACGCACATGGTATAGTTATCAGGCCTTGAAAAAAGGAGACTATCTTACCTTGTTCTTGGCAGCCTTGTTTTTAGTAGCTAGTTTACTACTTATCTTGCAGAATCAGGGACGATTTTACAACCCTTGGAAATAGCTTGAAAAAATTGAAAAAATCAAGTCGTTTCTATTGACAATGATTCTGAAAGTGTTATACTAAGAAAGTAGTTTCGCTGATTTACTTCAAACCTGTTGTGAGGTAAGTTAACGATGCCTTAACCACGCTGTTTGCTGAGCTTGACTCCGGGCAGTGTGGCTATTTTTTTGCAATGGTGAAAGGAAGCAAGTCATGACAAATCACATTGTATTATTTGAACCCCAAATTCCACAAAATACAGGCAATATCGCGCGTACTTGCGCTGCGACCAATTCTCCCCTCCACATCATCAAGCCAATGGGCTTTCCTATTGACGACCGCAAGATGAAGCGAGCTGGATTGGATTATTGGGATAAACTAGAGATTTATTTTTACGAGAGTTTGGAGGATTTCATGTCTCAGATGAAGGGCAAACTCTACCTGATTTCTAAATTCGCTGAGAAAGTGTATTCTGAGGTGGATTTATCGACTGACGAAGACCATTATTTTCTCTTTGGACGTGAAGACAAGGGCTTGCCTGAGGACTTTATGCGAGAACATCCTGAGAAAGCTCTCCGTATTCCTATGAATGATGAACATGTCCGCAGTCTCAATGTGTCTAATACCGTCTGCATGATTGTCTATGAGGCTCTCCGCCAGCAGAACTTTGCAGGTCTTGAGCTTGTTCATACCTATGAAGTGGATAAATTGAAATAAAAAATGAAAATGAAAATGAACAAAATGCTTGCGCTTGCAAGCGTTTTTTGTTATGATAAAAGAGTCTTCAGGGCAGGGTGAAATTCCCGACCGGCGGTAAATTTGACTAGCTATTTTAGCTTTCTCGTCGTTGTCTTGTCTCGATATACTTTAAGTATTATCTTCGACTGCGACGCCTAGATAAATCTAAAATATCTTAGCCAAATAAGTCCGCGAGCGCAAGCTGATGTGGTGAGATTCCACAACCGACAGTATAGTCTGGATGGGAGAAGACGAAAGAATAGCTTTGTCTGTTCTGATAGATTTATAGCTAAACTGTAACCGCTTGCTTGAATTTCCTTAATAGAGTGAGAGGGGACTTTTGGGATATAAAAAGTGAGAATAGATAGAGGAATCCTTTCTAACTTCTTCTGATTTTATAGAAAATTGGAGGAACCTGTTATGACAAACACACGTCGACTTTCGACCATTGCGATTTTATCAGCCATCTCATTTGTGCTGATGTACTTTGACTTTCCGCTTTTGCCAGCGGCGTCCTTCCTCAAGATCGAATTTAGTATCTTGCCAGTCCTTGTGGGTCTGGTGGTCATGGATTTGCCTGCTGCTCTAGGAATTCTCTTGCTTCGCTCACTCTTGAAATTGCTTCTTAATAGCCAGGGAGTGAATACTTACATTGGTTTGCCAATGAATATCGTAGCTTTGGGAGTTTTTGTCATCGTCTTTGCATTGATTTGGAAAAAGGAACGGACAACCCTTCGTTTCCTACTAGGCTCTCTAGCTGGGACTATTGGCTTAACCGTGGCTATGTTGGTTCTCAACTATGTTTACGCTGTTCCTTTGTACGCTAAGTTTGCTAACTTTGATATTGGAAAAATTTTGGGACTTTCCAACTACCTAATGACCATGGTATTACCTTTTAACTTGATTGAGGGAGTAATCTTTTCCGTTTCATTCTGGTTGTTGTATGTTCTCTTGAAACCAACCTTAAAACATTATGAAAGATAAACAAACATTTTTAATGAAGGGCAGTTTTGCCCTTTTACTTTTCGTTATTCTTGGCTACATGGTCAAATTTTACCCTGAAACGCTGGTCGGTTTTGACCAACCGATACAGACTGCCGTTCGAGGAGACTTGCCAGATTACTTGACTATTCTCTTCCGAGCCATCACACGCTTGATTGATATTCCAGTGATTATCACTTGGGTTGTCATTACAGCTTTTGTCTTTTATCGTAAGCGGTGGAAGGTAGAAAGTTTCTTCATGCTGGGAAATCTGGCTTTGGCAGGTCTTTTAATCGTGACCTTTAAAAATATCTACCAGCGCCCACGACCAGCTATTTTACACTTGGTTGAGGAGAAGGGATTTTCCTTTCCAAGTGGCCATTCTCTGGCTGTAACCTTGATGGTCGGTTCTCTGATTGTCATTCTCAGTCAACGGATGAGAAATCCAGTCTGGAGAAAAATCGTACAAATCGTCCTTGGCCTTTACTTAGTCAGTGTGTTGGTATCAAGGGTCTATCTGGGAGTTCACTATCCATCAGACGTCTTTGCCAGTCTCTGTGTGGGTTTGGGAGTCCTGTTTATAGAGTTTCCCTTCTATGACAAGCTCCGATTCCAATGGCGATTTAAAGGCAAGCAGAAGTGAGTATCAAATTCCTTTGAGGAGAAAGAAATGAAAGTCAATATAGCAGATCTTCATCCGACTCAACTATACTTATCAGAAAAGAAGTTGCAAGATATTCAGATGCTTTACCAGTCGGCAGAAACAATCCAAGTCGATCCAATCAGTATTCTTGCCTTTGGAAATTGCTTGTTGATTACAGATGGACATCACAGGGCTTATCAGGCTTTATTGGCAGGTCGGGATACGATTTCTGCTGAGTGGGATAGAGATGGTGGTGATGAACTATATCATCTCTATGCGCAAGCTTGTGAGGAAAGAATGATTTACTCTGTTCTGGATTTAAAAAATCATATCTTAGCTCAAGATGAGTATGAAGCAAAATGGTATAACTGGTGTGATGGTTTTAATCAAGCAGCAACTCTTTTGTTGAAAAGGAAAGCAGATGAAACGGATTTTACAAATAGATAATGCACTGCGTCTTGTTCCTTATTATAAGGTCAATCATTGTGAAGAAGCTTTTGCTTGGTATCAGGATGTGAACTTAGTTCACCTCGTAGATGGTGTGAAGAAACCTTATAGTCAAGAAACTTTGGAAGCTATGTATTCCCATTTGGATCAGCATGGTGAACTTTTTTGGATTGAAGTCAAGGAGAAGGGAGAATGGTTTCCAATTGGGGATGTTACACTATCTCAGGATAATCTCCCCATTGTGATTGGGAATTCCGCTTACCAACATCGAGGACTTGGAAAAAAGATTCTAAGTGCTTTGATTGAATTGGCTCGAGTAAAAGGATGGAAAGAATTGAGAGTCAAGGAAATCTACACCTACAATCATGCTTCTAGGAGGTGTTTCAAGTCGCTTGGATTTGTGGAAAATGGAGCAACAGAAAAAGGAATGAGTTTTATACTGAAATTAGTCTAATCTAACTTGTTTTTTAACTAAAAATCTGATAAACTATGTAGTAATTGAATAGAAATCCGCAAGACTAGTAGCCTAAGGGAAGTATATCAGGGAGGAGAGCCGTGACTGCAAGCTCTCTATATGAAAGCTGGGTGAATTCACTTGCGCATGGATTTAGAAATGAAGGTCTGACTTGTCAGATGAAAACGGATGGTACCGCGTGTCAACGCTCCGAGTGGAGTTTTTGGCATGTGGTTTTCTTTTTATCTACGAGAGACTGATGGAGGAATTATGTCAACTATTGAAGAACAATTAAAAGCGCTTCGTGAAGAAACGCTGGCTAGCTTGAAGCAGATTACTGCTGAAAACGAAAAAGAGATGCAAGATTTGCGTGTCTCTGTCCTTGGTAAAAAGGGATCGCTCACTGAAATCCTCAAAGGGATGAAAGATGTCTCTGCTGAGATGCGTCCGATTATCGGGAAACATGTCAATGAAGCGCGTGATGTCTTGACAGCAGCTTTTGAAGAAACTGCTAAGCTTTTGGAAGAAAAGAAAGTTGCAGCTCAATTAGCAAGTGAGAGTATCGATGTGACCCTTCCAGGTCGTCCAGTTGCGACTGGTCACCGCCACGTCCTCACACAAACCAGTGAAGAAATCGAAGATATCTTCATCGGTATGGGTTACCAAGTCGTGGATGGTTTTGAAGTGGAGCAAGACTACTATAACTTTGAGCGTATGAACCTTCCCAAAGACCACCCAGCTCGCGATATGCAGGATACTTTCTATATCACTGAAGAAATCTTGCTCCGTACCCACACGTCTCCAGTTCAGGCGCGTGCTATGGATGCCCATGATTTTTCTAAAGGTCCTTTGAAGATGATCTCACCAGGGCGTGTGTTCCGTCGTGATACGGACGATGCGACCCACAGTCACCAGTTCCACCAAATTGAAGGCTTGGTTGTTGGGAAAAATATCTCTATGGCAGACCTTCAAGGAACCCTTCAGTTGATTGTGCAAAAAATGTTTGGCGAAGAGCGTCAAATTCGTTTGCGCCCCTCTTACTTCCCATTCACAGAACCATCTGTTGAGGTGGATGTTTCGTGCTTCAAATGTGGTGGTGAAGGATGTAACGTATGTAAGAAAACAGGTTGGATCGAAATTATGGGGGCCGGTATGGTTCACCCACGTGTCCTTGAAATGAGTGGTATCGATGCGACTGTTTACTCTGGCTTTGCCTTTGGTCTTGGACAAGAGCGTGTAGCTATGCTCCGTTACGGAATCAACGATATCCGTGGATTCTACCAAGGAGATGTCCGCTTCTCAGAACAGTTTAAATAATGATTAGAAAAGTAGAAATGGCAGATGTTGAGGTGTTGGCTAAAATTGCCAAACAAACCTTTCGTGAAACATTTGCTCATGATAATACGGAAGAGCAGTTACAGGAATACTTTGAAGAGGCTTATAGTCTGAGAGTTTTGTCAACTGAGTTGGAAAATCCAGAATCCGAAACCTATTTCATTATGCATGAAGAGGAGATAGCTGGTTTTCTCAAAGTCAACTGGGGAAGTGCTCAGACTGAGAGAGAATTAGAGGATTCTTTTGAAATTCAACGCCTCTATGTGCTACAAAAATTCCAAGGATTTGGATTCGGTAAGCAACTGTTTGAATTCGCTCTTGAACTTGCTACCAAAAATAGTTTTTCTTGGGCTTGGCTAGGTGTTTGGGAGCATAATACAAAAGCTCAAGCATTTTATAATCGATATGGTTTTGAAAAATTTAGCCAACATCATTTTATGGTTGGTCAAAAAGTAGATACAGATTGGTTACTGAAAAAGAAATTAAGGTAAGAAGATGATTCTTCTATTGAAATGATAGGAAAGGAAAAGAACTAGAGTGGCAACTGTCATTCTGGAGAACTAAATTATGCTTGTATCTTATAAATGGTTAAAAGAATTGGTGGACATTGATGTGCCATCACAAGAGTTGGCTGAAAAAATGTCAACTACAGGGATCGAGGTAGAAGGTGTCGAATCACCTGCTGCTGGTCTCTCAAAAATTGTCGTCGGTGAGGTCTTGTCTTGCGAAGATGTGCCAGAAACTCACCTCCATGTTTGTCAGGTTAACGTTGGCGAAGAAGAAGCTCGTCAAATCGTTTGTGGTGCCCCAAATGTGCGTGCTGGTATCAAGGTTATGGTGGCTCTAGATCGGAAGAGCACACGTCTGAACTCCAGTCACAGCGATAGATCTCGTATG